>NZ_JAACGC010000009.1:0-104671 GCF_029237385.1 Aeromonas sp. 1HA1 | reverse complement strand
CAAGGGATTTGCGCTGCTGACGTTGGTAGCGAACAACGTGAAATTCAAGGACGGAGTAAAGGTGCTGGAGGAGTCAGACAGGAGTGCCGCCTGACCGACGCCATACACCAGATTTGACAATAGCTCCATAGTTCCAAGACTACCTCTTAAGTTAAGAGGGGCGAAGTGTCTGGATCTTCAAGGGGCCAATCTACTGAGCTATATCGGCGTGGCACTAGATTCCCGAAAACAGTGGGTCAAGTCAATGAGTCCCTCTTCTTTTTATGAATAAGCTCATGGAGTTAGCGTCGGGATCAGAGATCGGCAAACTCCGGGATATGGGCTCTGCCGCGGCTCTCGAGAAAATCGAGCAGGGCGCGTGGGGATCGTGCCAGGATCCTGTCCTGCGGGAAGTTTGCCTCGGTCACCAGCCGATGACAGTGCTCGAAATCCCCCAGGCTGAAAGCCACGTGGGAGTCGGAGCCGAAGGTGAGATAGGCGCCCAGATCCCGCGCTGCTTCTACGATGGCGCGGCAGTTTCCTTCGCTACCCGGGCGGGAGTGACTGAAGGAGGAGTTGTTGAGTTCCAGCGCCACTCGGTATTCCGCGGCGGCTTTGACCACGGCCTGGATATCGGTGGGGAAGGCGGGGTTGCCCGGGTGACTTATCATGTCGACCCGACCGCTCTTGATGGCGTTGATCATGGCCTGGGTATGAGTTGCCTGATCGCAGGGGGGAAATACAGGTTCGTGGAAGCCCGCCATGATCATGTCGAGTCGTGATTCGTAACGTTCGGGGAAGTCGATCTCGCCATCAATGTTTTTGATGTTGGCTTCGATGCCACGCAGTATGCCGACCCCGTCGATCATCCGCGGCAGCACATGCAGATTGACGAAGTGCCAGAAGTGGGGAGCATCGGCCATGTCCGGGCCGTGATCCGTGGTGGCAAACAGCTTGATCCCCTTCGCCCTGGCGATGGGCAGATAGTCGTGAATGGTGCTGTAAGCGTGGGTGCTGGCGACGGTATGGGTGTGGGTATCGACCGTATACTTCATCTTCTCTCCCCTTCTGGCGTGAGGCGCCAGCATAGCAAAGGCGGCGGGTCGAGACCACGTTGTGGCTTGTCATACTTTGTCACAAATTGCGTGGGCGTTGACAAAGTTTGAACACGCTTGGCCGCCATGATGGATGAATCGATGCAAGCCTGAACTCGCATCAATGGGTTGGATCCGGATGGTGCAACCTTTTTTTCCCCGCCGTCGCTCCCTGCGACGGTTTTTTTATCCGCGTATCGGCACCAGTGCCAGCAGGGCAAAAAAATGCCCAACTAGCATGGAGCAGGTCGGGCGAGACTTAATACTTAATTACAGTGGCATAGATATAGAGTGTTGTTTGCCCGATAAGTTCCCGCCTTGTTCTCCATTTTTTAGCAAAAACATTCCACTAACACTTGTTCACATTCTCTTGACATAAAAGGTTGTGAAACGTACTTTTTAAACATTCGTTTAAGAGAGGTGTTCTGTGAGTAAAATCGATACCAAAAACCGTATTCTCGATGCCGCCGAGGTGTTGTTTGCCGAACGGGGGTTCGCCGATACCTCTTTGCGTCTGATCACCAGCGAGGCCAATGTCAACCTGGCCTCGGTCAACTACCACTTCGGCTCCAAGAAGGAGCTGATCCAGGCCGTGCTCGACCGTTATCTGAGCCTGTTCATGCCTGAGCTGGATGCGCGCCTGAACACCTTGATGGAGCAGGAGCAGCTGACACTGCTGCAACTCTTTGAGAGCTTTGTCGAGCCGCTGATGAAACTCTCGGCAGTGCGGGCCAACGGTCCGGCCATCTTCATGCAGCTGCTGGGACGCGGCTATATCGACAGCCAGGGGCACCTACGCCGCTTTATCACCGCCCACTATGGCCCGATCTTGATGCGGATAACCCAAGCGATCTCCAAGGCCAATCCGGCCCTGTCGCCGGCGGATCTCTTCTGGCGCCTGCACTTCACCCTGGGCACCGTCGTATTCACCATGGCCTCCGCCGATGCGCTACGCGACATCGCCCTGGCCGATTTTGGCCAACAGCTCGATGTGGAAGGGCTGGTGCGCAACGTTATTCCTTATCTGGCGTCCGGAGTCGGGGCGCCCGTGGAGTCGACCAGGCTCTCCCTGGCCGTGTAACAACCAACAATAAATCAACGGAAACAGTGAAATAGAAGGAACTTGAGTATGATCACATTGCTTGTCCTGCTGGTGCTGGCGATTGCCGTTGTGCTCGGCGTACCCTCCATCCGTAAAAAGGTGGTAACCCGTCCGGTGTTCGGCATCTTCAAAAAGATATTGCCGCCCTTGTCAGCTACCGAGCGGGAGGCCATGGAAGCCGGCTCCGTCTGGTGGGATGGCGAGTTGTTTCGCGGTAACCCCGACTGGAAAAAACTGCACGGTTACGGCAAGGCCGAACTGAGCGCCGAAGAGCAGGCCTTCATCGACAATCAGGTCGAAACCCTGCTCGCCATGGTTGATGACTTCAAGATCGTCAACGAAACCAAAGACCTGCCGGAGCCGGTGTGGGACTACTTGAAGAAGGAAGGCTTCTTCTCCCTGATCATTCCGAAATCCTACGGCGGCCGTGAATTCTCGGCGATTGCCAACTCCACCATTGTCACCCGCATCGCCACCAAGAGCCTGAGCGTGGCGGTCACCGTCATGGTGCCAAACTCCCTCGGCCCGGGCGAGCTGCTGATGCACTACGGCACCCAGGCCCAGAAAGATTTCTGGCTGCCGGGGCTGGCCAATGGCAAAGAGGTGCCCTGCTTCGCCCTGACCGGGCCGGAAGCGGGCTCGGATGCGGGCGCCATTCCTGACAAGGGGATCGTCTGCAAAGGGATGCACAAGGGTGAAGAGGTGCTGGGTATTCGCCTCAACTGGAACAAGCGCTACATCACCCTGGCGCCGCGCGCCACCGTGCTGGGACTTGCGTTCAAACTCTATGACCCGGAAAAATTGCTGGGTGACAAGGAAGAGCTCGGCATCACCTGCGCGCTCATCCCCACCAGCCACCCGGGCGTGCGGGTTGGCGATCGCCACTACCCCATGGGGCTGGCGTTCCTGAACGGCCCGACCTTCGGCAAGGATGTGTTCATTCCGCTCGACTGGATCATCGGTGGCCCGGATTACGCTGGCCGTGGCTGGCGCATGCTGGTGGAGTGCCTCTCCGCCGGTCGCGGCATCTCGCTGCCTGCCCTTGGCACCGCTTGCGGTCACATGGCGAGCCGCACCGTGGGTGCTTACTCCTACGTGCGTAAACAGTTCGGCATGTCCATCGGCAAGTTTGAAGGGGTGCAAGAGGCGCTGGCTCGCATCGGCGGCCTCACCTATCAGCTGGAAGGGGCCCGTCGCATGACGGCAGGTTCCCTGGACTTGGGTCAGGCTCCGGCCATCGTCACCGCCATCTCCAAGTACCACATGACCGAAATGGCGCGCCAGATCATGGATGACTCCATGGATATCCATGCCGGTCGTGCCATCCAGCTGGGCCCGAAAAACTACACCGGCTACGCCTACATGGGCATTCCGGTCGCCATCACGGTGGAAGGGGCCAACATCCTGACCCGTAACCTGATGATCTTCGGGCAAGGGGCGACCCGCTGCCACCCTTACGTGTTTGCCGAGCTGGAAGCGGCCGCCGACACAGACGTGGAGCGCGGGCTCGAGAAGTTTGACGCCCTGCTGATGAAGCACATCGCCTTCGGTGCCGGCAACTTCTTCGGCGCCCTGTTCCAGGGGCTGACCCTGGGCCAGTTCAACAGCGCGCCGGTAGCCGGTGAAACCGCCCGCTACTACAAGCAGCTCTCCCGCATGAGTAAAGGGCTGGCCCTGTGTGCCGACGTCTCCATGCTGATGCTGGGTGGCGATCTCAAGCGCAAGGAGATGATCTCCGCCCGTCTTGGCGATGTGCTGAGCCACCTCTATCTGGCCTCCTCTACCCTCAAGCACTACGAGGATCAGGGCCGCATGGTCTCCGATCTGCCGTTCGTGCAGTACGCGGTGGAACGCAACCTCTATCTGATTGGCAAGGCGTTCGAAGGTTTCTTCCAGAACTTCCCGAACAAGGTGGTGGGTGCCGTGCTCAAGCGGGTCGTCTTCCCGCTCGGCGTTGGCTACAAAATGCCGGCAGACGATCGCTGCCACGCCATCTGTCTGGCCATGATGAAGCCGGGCGAGTTCCGCGACCGTCTGACCGCCCTCTGTTATGTCGGCAAGGATGATGCGGATCCGGTCGGTCTGATGGATCGTGCCTTCCTGGCCATGGTGGCGGTACAGCCCTACGAGAAGAAGCTGGTGCAGGCCCAGAAAGAGGGCAAACTGCCCCGCAAGATGGCCCTGCCGGAGCTGGTTGCCGCCGCGCTTGCCGGTTCCATCCTGAGCAAGGATGAGGCCGACAAACTGCTGGCCGCCGATGCCTTGCGCTACGAAGCGATTCAGGTAGACAACTTCGCCCCTGGCGAGCTGGAGGGTCTGTCTCAGCCGAACCCAGTGGTGCATGCCGCCTGAGTTTATCGCAGTCACTGAACCTCATGAGAAACCGGCCTATTTGGCCGGTTTTTTTGTTTGTTCACCATGCATTTACAACCGCGATGACTTCCACCTCCCACCCTGGAGGCAGGAAGCAAGGCCAGCGGAATGGCCGATAACAACAACTCAGGGAGAGTGAATGAATCTCGCCAAAACGGCGATAGAGCGACCTGTCTTGGTGGCGGTTTTGATCGTGCTGATTTGTCTGCCGGGCCAGCTCAGCATCCGGGGACTGCCCATCCAGAATGGCAATCCCGCCCTCGCGGTCAGAGGGGCAGGTGGTGCGTGGTGCAGGCAGCCTGCGCCAGGCTGACAAGGTCGCGCTATTTCGCGGCTGAAGCGGCTGCTGCACAATGAAAAACGGCTCCCGCGGGAGCCGTCTTGGTTGCAGTCAGATGGACTAATTACTCGACCATCATCACCTTGCAGGTGTTGGTACTGCCGACGGTTTCCATCTTGTCACCGTGGGTCAGCAACACCATGTCGCCACTTTGCACCAGCCCCTTGTCCTTGAGCACATCCAGCGCCTCGCGGCACACTTCGTAGACCGGCTTGGTCTCGTCGCCGTCGAACAGCACAGGGGTGACGCCGCGGTAGAGGTTGGTCCAGGCCAGGGTCTTGTTGTGCGGTGACATGGCGAAGATCGGCAGGCCGGAGCTGATGCGGGACATCAGCAGCGGTGTGGTGCCGGATTCGGTCAGCGCCACGATTGCCTTGACTCCTTCCAGGTGGTTGGCCGCATACATGGTCGACATGGCAACCGCCTCTTCCACCGAGGTGAAGGTGTAGCTCATGCGGTGGTTGGAGACGTTCAGGCTCGGGTGTTTCTCGGCGCCCACGCAGACACTGGCCATGGAGGTCACTGTCTCGATGGGGAACTGGCCGGCGGCGGTCTCGGCGGAGAGCATCACTGCGTCTGTGCCATCCAGCACGGCGTTGGCCACGTCCATCACTTCCGCACGGGTCGGCAACGGGGCGTTGATCATGGACTCCATCATCTGGGTCGCTGTGATGACGACGCGGTTCAGACGGCGGGAGTGACGGATCAGCTTCTTCTGTACGCCGACCAGCTCGGGATCGCCGATCTCGACGCCCAGATCGCCACGGGCCACCATGACGGCATCGGAGCCGAGGATGATGTCTTCCATTGCTTCATCGGTGGCGACGGTCTCGGCGCGTTCGACCTTGGCCACTATCTTGGCGTTGGAACCGGCTTCACGAGCCAGTTCGCGGGCGTAGCGCAGGTCATCGCCACAACGGGGGAAGGAGACGGCCAGGTAGTCCACGTTCATCAGGGCGGCTGTCTTGATGTCTTCCTTGTCTTTCTCGGTCAGGGCCGGGGCGGAGAGACCGCCGCCTTTCTTGTTGATGCCCTTGTTGTTGGAGAGGGGGCCCGCCACCGTCACAGTGGTGTGAATGCGGGTGCCTTCGACCAACTCCACCTTCAGCTGCACACGACCGTCGTCCAGCAGCAGGATATCGCCGGCTATCACGTCATCGGGCAGGCTCTTGTAGTCGATGCCGACCTGTTCCTGACAGCCTTCGCCCTTGCCGAGCGCGGCATCGAGAATGAACTTGTCGCCGATGGCCAGATAGACCTTGCCATCCTTGAAGGTGGAGACGCGGATTTTGGGGCCTTGCAGGTCACCCATGATGGCGACGTGACGACCGAGTCTGGCGGCGATGTCGCGTACCTGCTTGGCGCGCAGTATGTGGTCTTCAGCAGTGCCGTGGGAGAAGTTCATCCGCACCATGTCGGCGCCGGCACGGATGATCCCCTCGAGGATCCCCTCGCGATCGGTCGCCGGACCGAGTGTGGTTACAATCTTTGTACGTCTTGGCATGAAAGACTCCAGTTTGAAGTTGATATGACTTGGGATACTGCCCCGTCAAGCGCATGGCCCATTGCACCCGCTTGCAAGCCATCTGGGTGGCTTTTGTTACTAAATTACAATACTACACCAAGGAAGGTGGCATAGACAGCCGGGGGCCAAGGCCCCCGCCCGTCAGGAAGCGTGGGGGGTATCAAAGCGGGATTCGCGCAAACCTTCTTTGACTTTCTTCAGGTTTTCGCGAAATTTCATGCCACGGCGCAGGGTAAAACCGGTCGCCAGCACGTCTACCAGAGCCAGCTGGGCAATACGCGATGCCATTGGCATGTAGACATCAGTGTCTTCCGGCACGTCCATGGAGAGCACCAGATTGCACTCGCGGGCCAGCGGGGAATCCTTGGCGGTCATGCCGATGACAGTGGCGTCGTTCTCGCGGGCCAGCGCGGCAATTTCCACCAGCGCCTTGGTGCGCCCGGTGTGGGAGATAAGTACCACCACGTCCCCTTCGCTGCTGTTGATGCAGCTCATGCGCATCATGACGATGTCCTCGAAGCTCACCACAGGGATGTTGAAGCGGAAGAATTTGTTTTGGGCATCGCGGGCGACGGCGGAGGAGGCGCCCAGCCCAAAGAAGCTGATCTTCTTGGACTGGGTCAGGATATCGACGCAACGATTGATGGCGGAGATATCCAGGCTGTTTTTGGCGGCATCCAGACAGGCCATGGTGGATTCGAAGATCTTGGCGGTATAGGTCTCTGGCCCGTCTTCTGCTTCCACGTGGCGGTTCACATAAGGGGTGCCGTTGGCCAGGCTCTGGGCCAGATGCAGTTTGAAGTCGGGAAAGCCCTTGGTATCGAGACGGCGGCAGAAACGGTTAACGGTCGGTTCACTGACGTCGGCCATCTTGGCGAGGGTAGCGATACTGGAATGAATGGCCGTCTGCGGGGAGGCTAGAATGACCTCGGCAACTTTACGCTCTGATTTACTGAAACTTTCCAAATTATTAGTAATTTTATCAAGGGTATTCATCATCACCACCAGGCATTTTTGTAATTTAGCTTCAGTGTCTTTGCACTAAACTCACGGCTAAGCAGGTTTCCAATCAACTTGATGACTATACAAGACAAGCTCTTATCGAAACTAATCTTGGCCCTGCAAAGTATGACTCATGTCTAATTATTTCGTCTTTTTGGTTACAAACTTCCACCCTTCCCGTGAAAACGCTTACAAATGTTGCAAAGCAACAACACTGTGAGCGGGCGCACACTTGCATCCATCAATTGCGCCGCGGGGGGAGGGGCTCGGGTAGAATTGTTGTCAAATAATAATTGCGGGACGGTAAGGGCCGCCCCGACCCAAGTAACGAAGGAGTTGTTTTATGCAGCATACCCATGCACTGGTCGGCGACGTAGGCGGCACCAATGCGCGGCTGGCCCTGTGCGAGCTGGCGACTGGTACCATTTCCCAGGCCAAGACCTATTCCGGACTGGCTCACCCCAGTCTCGAGGCCGTAGTGCGCCTCTATCTGGATGAGCATCAGGTGCAGGTGAGTCAGGCCTGTATCGCCATCGCCTGTCCCATCAAGGGCGACTGGGTCGCCATGACCAACCACTGCTGGGAGTTCTCCATCAGCGAGATGCAGGCAAATCTGGGCCTGACCCGCTTGCAGGTTATCAACGACTTCACCGCCGTCTCCATGGCGGTGCCCGTGCTGGCTGATACCGATCGCCTTCAGCTGGGCGGCGCTGCGCCTGTGGCTGGCAAACCCATCGCCATCTATGGTGCGGGCACAGGTCTGGGGGTGGCCCACCTGGTGCAGGCGGGTGAGCAATGGCTGAGCCTGCCGGGCGAGGGGGGTCACGTGGATTTTGCCACCAACAGCGAAGAAGAGGATGCTGTGCTGCAGGTGATGCGCGCCGAACTGGGTCATGTCTCGGCCGAGCGACTGCTCTCCGGGCCTGGTCTGGTTAACATCTATCGCGGTCTGGTGAAGTCTGATGGCCGCGAGCCAGCTGACTTTGCACCCAAAGACATCACAGAGCGGGCGCTGGCGGGCGAATGCCTGGATTGCCGGCGCACCCTCAGCTTGTTCTGCGTGCTGATGGGCCGCTTCGCCGGCAACCTGGCGCTTAACCTGGGCACCTTTGGCGGTGTCTACATCGCCGGTGGCATAGTGCCGCGTTTCCAGGAGTTCTTCATCGGCTCGGGCTTTCGGGTGGCGTTCGAAGACAAGGGACGTTTCAAGTCCTATTTGAAGGATATTCCCGTTTTCCTCATCACCCACGAGGGGCCGGGTCTGCTTGGTGCCGGTGCCTACCTGCGCCAATCGCTGGGCATCAAGTTGTAAGCCGAAACAGGGGCGGCAGCCAATTGTCCCATGGTACAGCTTTGATTCAGTGACCATGGGATAGAGTAACCACACGTACTCAAGAGGCCAGGGCACCATAAGGAATTGGGACTTGTCTTCATCCACTGGGTGCGTTTGTCACCTGACAAGCCTGAACTGTTTCACCGGCCCTTGCGGCCGGTTTTTTTATCTTTTGATCTCCTCCCTGCTCCCGGATTGTCGCTTCCCCTGCGTGATGTGATCTTGCGGATGCCGGGCTGGGGGAAAAGGGCGGGATAAAACACAACGCCTGCGGGCAGGCGTCGTTATTTGTGTCGGGGCTGAGGCAAACTCAGGGCAGATCCAGGGTGAAGCGGGCGCCCCCCAGCGGCGATTCATCCACCATGATCTGGCCGCCATAGCTGTGCACTATCTCGGTGACCACGGCCAGACCTATGCCCTGGCCGGGGGAGCTGTCGGCGCGCACGCCGCGCTGGAAGATCTGTTGCGACTTGCTCGGGTCTATGCCCGGGCCATCGTCCTCAATCGCGATCCGCAAGCGGTCGTGGCGGCGGCTCACCGTCACCCGGATTTCGCTGATGGCGAACTTGCAGGCGTTGTCGAGCAGGTTGCCCATCAGCTCCATCAGATCCCCCTGTTCGCCGGCGAAGAAGACGTCGTCATCGAACGTGAAGCGGGTCTGCAACTTCTTGTGGCGATAGACCTTGGCGAGGCTGGCCAGCAGCTTCTCGATGAGGGGCACAGGTTCCGTGCCCTTGCTGGCGAGGCGCTTGCGGCCGGTGACAGCGCGGCGCAGCTGGTACTGGATGATCTGATCCATGGTCAGGATCTGCTCACTGATGTTGTCATGGATGTCGTGCCCCAACTTGATCTCCTGCGCCGTCATCTGGATCAGCGCCAGCCGGGTTTTCAGGCTGTGTGCCAGATCGTTCAGCGCGTGCTGATAGCGCTGGGTCTGTTGGCGTTCGTTCTCCAGCAGCTGGTTGACTGATTCGGTCAGCGGCGTCAGCTCTCGCTCGTAGTCGTCGGAGAGCGCCTCCCGCTTGCCCGCCCGGATCTCGTCGATCTGGCGCGCCATGGTGCGCAATGAGGTCAGGCTCCAGAAGCTGGTGAGCAGCAGCAGGGCACCGAGCAGCGAGTAGGCCAGCAGGGCCTGGCGGATGCACTGATAGAGGTAGCTGCGGGTCTGGGTCAGGTAACGCTTGGCCGAGTCGACCATCACCACGTAATAGGTGGTGGGGCCCTCACCGTGATTGCGCAGAAAACGCAGGCTGTAGATGAAGTAGCTCTCGCCATTCTGGATGGTGTGGCGCTTGAAGAAGTAGTCCTGATCCAGGCCGCCGAGGTACTTCATCAGATCCTGACAGATGGTGCCCTTGGCGCTGATCACCTCCGGCATGTGCAGGCTGGACCAGCTTAGCTGGCCATCGGCCCGGCAGATCAGGGTATCCAGATTGGGGTCGATGGCATCCGGCGTGATCTTGCCGAGATCCTTGGTGGCATGGAGATCCGGCAGCTTGGATGAGAACAGCTTGGAGAGGTTTTCCTGCATGCGGGTGCTGGCCTTCTGGGCCTGCTCCTCGGTGTGGCCCAGATAGAGGATGTAGACGGAGAAGGCCATGATGAGCGCTATGACCAGCATGGCGCTCAGCATCAGCTTGATATGCAGCGAGCGATGGATCAGTCTCATGGGCCGTGGCAGGCGAAGGCGCATCAGCTGCAGGAGAGGTTGAAGATATAACCCTGGCGCCGGATGGTGGAGATGGGCTGGGTGGTCCCCTCCGGGTCCAGCTTCTTGCGCAGTCGGCTCACCATCACCTCTATGGTGTTGGGGTCCCCTTCACCATCGCCGTAGAGCTGGTCCAGCAGTTGCTGCTTGGAGACCACCTGGCGAGCGTTGCGCATCAGGTATTCGAGGATCAGGTATTCGAAGCTGGTGAGCACGGCCGGCTCACCCGCGATGGTCAGCTCCTTGCGGGAGAGATCCAGCTCATAGTCGCCTGCTTTGACTTTGGGCGAGATGAAGCCAGCGCTGCGCCGCACCAGGGCATTGAGCCGTGCCAGCAGCTCGTCTTTCTGGAACGGCTTGACCAGATAGTCGTCCGCCCCGGCCTCCAGCCCCTCCACCTTGTCCTGCCAGTTGCCACGGGCGGTCAGGATGATGATGGGGAAGGGGATCTGCCGCTCGCGCAGCTGTCTGATGAGTTGCAAGCCGTCCATGTCCGGTAGCCCCAAATCAATGATGGCCACGTCTATGGGGTAATCAGCGGCGTAATGCAGGGCCACCTGGGCACTGTCCGTGCTGTGGACCTGATTCTGTGCCTCGGTCAGCAGGGTGGAGAGGTGGTGATTGAGCAGCTTGTCGTCTTCGACCAACAATATTTTCATAAGGTGCGCGATCATGGGGATCCAGGCTGTCAATTAGAGGGTTTATGCCGGGGAGAGTCAATCCGGATCCTATCAGGAGTGCCTGTATCGGGACTGAATCAGGGCATTTTTATTCGCTGGTTAATCATCAAGGGGTGAGGACCTTTGGGTGCTCCGCCTCTTCCCCGGTCTGCTGGTGCCACAGCCGGGCATAGAGTCCCGGTCGTGCCAGCAGCGCCTCGTGGCTGCCTGACTCCACTATCTGCCCCTCGTCCATCACCAGGATGCGGTCGGCGTTGCGCAGGGTGTTGAGGCGGTGAGCGATGCTGATCAGGGTGCGGCCCTGGCGAATGGCCGCCATGTTGGCCATGATGGCCGCCTCGGATTCGTAGTCGAGGGCCGAGGTGGCCTCGTCGAGCAGCAGTATCCTGGGGTTGGCCAGCAGGGCGCGGGCCAGGGCGATGCGCTGGCGTTGTCCGCCAGAGAGGCGGGCGCCCTTCTCGCCCACCTGCTGCCCAAAGCCCTCGGGCAGCTCGCGAATAAAGCCGAGCGCGCCGGCCAGCTGCGCCGCCTGTTCCACCTCGGCCTGGCTGGCATCGGGGCGACAGATGCGGATGTTGTCGCCGATCGAGCCACAAAACAGAATGCTCTCCTGCAGCACCACGCTCATGTTGCGGCGCAATGAGACGGGGTCGGCGATGGCGAGATCCATGTTGTCGACCAGCACCTGGCCGTGCTGGGGCACGTAGAGCCGTTGCAGCAGGCGGGTGAGGGTGCTCTTGCCACAGCCGGAAGGGCCCGTGATGCCGATGAACTGCCCGGGCTCGATGGAGAGGGAGAGATTGGCCAGCACCTCGGGGGCATCCGGCTGGTAGCGAAAGCGGATATGGCGAAATTCGATGGCCCCCTCAAGGGCGGGGACAGAGGCAAGACCGCCATTGCCGTGTTCGGGCGTCTCGTCGAGTATGTCCCCCACCCGGCGCAGGGTGATCAGGGTGTGTTGAAAGTCCTGCCATACCTGAGCCAGCCGCAATACCGGCTGGGTGACGTGGCCTGCCAGCATGTTGAAGGCCACCAGCTCACCCGGGCTCAGCCGACCGTTCAGTACCTCGCCAACCCCGAGCCAGAGCAGCAGGGCGGCGGTGATCTTTTGCACCAGATCGATGCCCTGACCCGCGGCAAGCCCCACCTTTCTGGCCTGAAAACCGCGCCGCAGCTGGCGTGCCAGCAGACGCTGCCACTCCTGATAAAAACGTGGCTCCGTGGCCGTGGTCTTGATGGTTTCGATGCCGGTGACGGCCTCCGTCAGGAAGCTGGTGGCATCGGCATCCGCCTGATACTCGGCCTCGACCCGCTTGCGCACCAGAGGGCCAATCAGCAGCCACAGCAGAAAATAGACGAGCAAGGAACCCAGCACGCAGCCGGTCAAGACGGGGGCGTAATGGAACATGACGCCGACAAACAACAGGATGAAGACCAGATCCAGCACCAGCATCAGGGTGGAGCCGGTGAGGAACTGGCGGATCTGGGCCATCTCCTTGACCCGGGCGATGATCTGGCCGGTCTGGCGCGCCTTGAAATAGTCGATGGGCAGGCCGACCAGATGGCGATAGAGCTTGCCGGACAGCTCGGCGTTGACCTGATTGGCCAGATGGCCGAACACCTGGCCGCGCAGAAAGCTGTAGAGCGGCTCGGCGCAGGCCAGTGCCAGCATGGCCAGGGCCAGCACTTGCAGGCTGCCAAGGCTGCGCCCCACCAGCACCTTGTCGATGAGGTTCTCAAACAGCAGTGGGCTGGCGAGGGCAATGAGCTGCAGCACGATGGCGAAGCAGAAGACGTCCCGTACCTGCTTCTGCTGGCGAAGTACCGCCGGGCTGAACCAGCTCAGCCCGAACTTGACCTCGGCCGGGGTGAGATCCTGCTGGGCCAGCAACAGATAGTGCCACTGCGCCGCCTGCGTGGGGCTCGGTAGCGGTTGCAGGCTGCTGGCGCCAGTCGCAGGATCAAACAGCTGCCAGCCATCCTGTGCTATTGCGGTGATCGTGAACCAGCGCTCCTCCCGCTTGAGCAGCGCCGGCAGTGGCAGTGCCGCCAGCGGGCAACCCGGCCCCTGTGACAGGGCGCTGCGCAGGCCGAGCCGGGCGGCGGCCTCGCGCACCGTCAGATCTTCTGGCGTCAGATCGCACCCCATGGCGTGGGCCAGTTGCCCGGCATCCGCCGCCATCATCAGCTGATGGGCGGCATGGGCGAGGGCGTCCAGGGCGCCATTGGCGATGGGCGCAGGGTCGTTCACGGGGGCCTCGCAAGCCGGTAAAGCGTGCGTCATGGTCATCGCTCCCGCAGTGCCTCGGCTTGGTATTCACGGATCGGGCTCAGCAGGTAGTCGATCACCCGGCGCCTATCCGTCTTGACCTCTGCCACCACCGACATGCCCGGGGTGAGCCGTACCGGCTGATTGTCTATCTGCATCTCGCCCCGGCTCAGCTTGACCCTGGCGGGAAAGACCAGCCCCAGCTGCTCATCCGTGGTGGCATCGCGCGACACGCTGACCAGCTCGCCATCTATGGTGCCGTAACGGGTATAGGGGAAGGCATCCACCTTGATGCTGACTGTCTGCCCTTGGTGCACGAAGCCGATGTCCTTGTTGAGGATCTTCACCTCGGCGTACTGGACTCCCTCATTGGGGACTATGACCAGCAACTGCTGGGCCGGTTGTACCACGGCGCCCTGGGTGTGAATGGCCAGCTGCTGCACTGTGCCCGCCACCGGGGCGCGAATGACCTCCAGATGCTCCCGCTCGCTCAGCTTGGCGAGCTCCTGCTCGATGGCGGTCAGTTGCAGCTGGGCCTGCTGGCGTTTCTCGATCCACTCCCGCTGTTTCTGCGCCTTGAAACCGGCCAGCCGCTCCTGCAGGCTCTGCTGCTGGGATTGCAGTACCTCGAGTTCGGCCCGTTGCTGGGCGAGCTGGCGCTGGGTTTCCAACAGCTCTTTCTCCTGCTCCAGATATTCCACCCGTGAGATGGCCTGGGACTGGCTCAGGGTCCGGCGCGCTTGCAGGCGGGGCCGGATGTTGGCCAGCAGGGTCGTGAGGGAGGCCATGTCTCCCCGTCGGGCGGCCTGATTGGCCTGATTGACCCCAAGCTCGGCCTGCAGGTTGTTGAGGGTGCTCCGGTACTCGTGCAGCTCGCTCTGGTGGTTCTCCGCCAGCGCTTGCTGCTGCGCCAGGGTGAGTTTGGTGTAGTCGGGGTGCTGGGTGACGGCTTGGTTGCCATAGAGCGCCTGATAACGGATCAGGGTCTGATACTGGAACGCTTGTTGCTCACGCAACCGGCTCAGGTCCTGGCTCACCCCCAGGGTGTTGAGGGTCAGCAGCGGCGCGTTGGCAGCGACCGCCTGGCCGTCTTCCACGTGAATGGTGAGCACCCTGGCCTGTTCGTAGGACTGGATAATCTGGCTGCGGCCAAAGACCAGCAGACGCCCGCTGGCGGTGGCCTGGATATCGAGCTGGCCCCAGCAGGCCCAGAGCAGGGTGAGCAGCACACCGGCGCTCAGGGTGAGCGCCGTGATGCGGGCAAAGGGGGAGGGCGGCGTCTCGGCCAGCGCCAGATGGGCGGGCAGGAAGCCGTAGTGGGTCTCCTGCTGCCGGGCCGGACCGGGTTGGCGCAAGCGGCTCAGCCAGGTGCGCAGATTCATGGGGTTTCCTCGTGCAAGTCCTGTTGTAGCTGCCACAGCCTGGCGTAGTGCTGCCCCAGTGCCAGCAGGCTGGCGTGGTCGCCCTGCTCCACTATCTTGCCGCGCTGCAATACCAGGATGCGGTCGCAATGGCGCACGGTGGAGAGGCGGTGGGCAATGGTGATGACGGTGCGGCCGCTGGCGATGTGGCGCATGTTGTGCTGGATCCGCGCCTGGGACTCGTCATCCAGGGCGCTGGTGGCCTCGTCGAAGATGAGGATCCTGGGGTCTGCCAGCAGGGTGCGGGCAATGGCCAGCCGTTGGCGTTGACCGCCCGACAGCGAACTGCCCCCTTCCGCCAGCACTGTGTCGTAGCCAAGGGGCAGTCGCAAAATGAACTCATGGGCGCCTGCCAGGGTTGCGGCCCGTATGATGTCGTCCAGGCTGGCGTGGGGCACCGACTGGGCTATATTGTCGCGCACCGACTTGTTGAACAGGTGGTTTTCCTGCAACACCACCCCCATCTGCTGGCGCAGGTGGGCAAGGGGGATCTGCTGGATGGGCTGGCCATCGATGAGGATCTGCCCCAGCTCCGGCTGATAGAGCCGTAGCAGCAGACGGGCCAGGGTGCTCTTGCCCGAGCCCGAGCCGCCGACAATGCCCAGCGTCTCGCCAGGGGCGATGGTGAGGGAGAGATCGTTGATGATGAGGGGGGCATCCGGTTGATAGCGAAAATGCACCCGCTCCAGCACTATGGCGCCTGCGTGGATGCGGCCATCCCCATCGCGCTGATGTTCCGGGGGGAGGTTGAGCATGTCACCGAGTTTGTCTACCGCGATCCGGGTCTGGATGAACTGACCCCACAGCTCGACCAGACGCGATAGCGGCTGTGCCACGTGGCTGGCCATCATGTTGAAGGCGATGAGCTGGCCTATGGTGAGTTGCAGCGCGATCACCTCGCTGGCACCGAGCCAGAGCACGCCGACTGTCACCAATTTTTGCAGCCACATGACCCCGTGCTGGGAGGCATTGTTGAGTTGCTGTACCCGGTAGCCAGCCTCCACCATCTGGCGGGTCTGCTCATCCCAGCGCCGCACGAAACGCGGTTCCAGTGCCAGGCTTTTCAGGGTCTCGGCCCCGGCGACCGTCTCGTTCAAGAAGGCGGTGTTGGTGGCCGCATGACCAAACTGCTGCTCGACCGCCTGCTGCATGCGCGGCGTGATCCACCAGGCGATCAGCACATAGGCAGGTACCGAGAGCAGGATCACCAGGGTCAGCATGCCGGAGAGGCTGGCCATGACGGCCAGGAAGACAAACATGAACAGCACGTCCACCGTCAGGGTGAACAGGGTGCCGGTCAGGAATTCGCGGATGGTGTTGAGCTCCTGCACCCGGGTCACAATGGCGCCCACCTGGCGACGCTTGAAATAGAGCAGCGGCAGGGCAAACAGGTGTTGCACCATGCGCAGACCGAGCTGGATATCGATCCGGTTGGCGGTGTGGGCATACTGATATTCCCGCAATCCGCGCAGGCAGACCTCCACCAAGGCCGTGATCAGCAGCCCGAACACCAGCACATCCAGGGTTGCCCAGGCCTGGTGCACCAGCACCTTGTCCATCACCACCTGAAAGAAGAGCGGGGAGATGAGCGCCAGGATTTGCAATACCAGCGAGAACAGCAATATCTCGCCGAGCAGGCGTTTTTGCTGCAAGAAGGCGGGGATGAACCAGCGGATGTCGAAGCGTCCCTGCCGTTTGCCGACCTCGAGCAGGCGGCCACCCCAGCGTGCCAGCAGGGCGTCTTGTGCTATGACTTGCGGCTTGCCGACTGCCGGATCCAGGATCAGCGCCTGTTCACCCTGGCGCTGGGCCAGCACGAACGCCTCGCCAGAGGGGCTCAGCAGTACCACCGGCAGGGTCAGTTTATCGAGTTTGCGAGGGGGGATATGACGCTGACGAATGCGGGACCCTGTCTGTTGTTGCAGCGTATCGACAATATTGTCAAAGGTATCGTCTGGCGTGGGTGCTATATCTTTAGAGGGACAACCCTGCATCCCGATAATAATATTGAGACACGCTAAAACAGACTCTTCGCTCGCCGTCATAATATATCCGTATGCCGCTGTGACACCCCTCCTGTTTATATGGGGTAAGGTGGCCTGTTGCAGGCAGGGCGCGCATACTAACGAGTCATTTTTTCACTGTCAAATATTATCTTGACTGATAGCCTGCATGATAAAAATGGCCGCACCCACTCAGCTAATAACTCATTACATAATACCAAGACATTAACCTTAATGATTGAGTTGATATTTGTGTTGACATTTTAATTCTGTTTTCAGGTCATTGTTTAATTGAACCTGAGAATGATTTCAAATATGGTAAATATAGTGAAAAGCAAAATGTTAACCTCGTGTTATTTTACATGGGGACATTCTTTTCTTTTTTTTGTCGTTATGTTTATTGATAATGGAATTTATATGACAGAGCAGTTTGTACAGACAGTATCCAGCGTCAACTATAACAAGGGGATCTTCTCGCTCTATTTCGTCGGACAAGATCCGCTGAAGATGGCGCAAGGTGTCATGGCTGAAAGCGACAACGAGCTGATGCTGAAACAGACGGTCCATATGCCTGCAGCTGGCTTTATGTATATGGTTTCAATGATAAAAAATATGCTTGAAGATCCGCGCATGGCCGCCGAGTTTGACAAGTTGATCGCCGCAGGCCTGATCCCGTCAGCCCCCTCTGACGAGCCGCAAGCCGCACCGGCTGCCACAGCACAGGCCGCGCCGCGCAAGAAAAAATAATGTTCCGGTTGGGGATCCAATGAGCTTGGTATTGCAATCAACGGAACCGAACTGGCAACAAAATCAACATATTCTGGGGGGAGTTATGCTGCTGAGTCAGCACTCCTCCCTGCACCGGCGTTATTCCGTCGCCGAGTGGCAGCAGCGAATATTGCCTGCCTTTGAATTGAACCAGTTCAGCTATTATGAAGACGCACAAGGACGCCCGGTTGCATTTTGCAACTGGGCGTTTGTCTCTTTATCCATTCGTGACACCTTGCTGGCCGCCGAGCGGGAGCTGATCCGTGAGGATTGGCAATCCGGCAACCATATTTTTATTCCCGAGATGATAGCGCCTTACGGACATGCCCGCGCCGTGGTGAGCGATCTGCGTCGCCGGATATTTTTGCCATGGAAAGGGCAGCGGGTCTGTACCGTGCGTGGTCATGTTCATGCCGAACGTGGTCATTGTGTGCGCAGGGTGCAGTGGTTTTCCATTTAATCATAATGAGTTAATACATGGGACAGAGTGTATGGAGAAGTATTGAGTACTTCTTTACCGGTAATTACACAGCAGATGATGGCAATAATGACATCGATGCCGTTGGCTTTGGCGGCGTCATCCGTGCCTATGGCGGTGACGATACGATCAAAATCGGCTCCATTGGCGCCACCGTCTATACCGGCACGGGGAATGACAGCGTGTACGGCGGCGCCGCCTACCTCAAGGTGGTCGACGAATCCGGCAATCTGACCGTCAAGGGGGCGGAGGGCTATGCGGACATCAGCAAGTCCGAGTCGGGCAATATCCATTTTGCCGGTGCCAGCGGCGGCACCAACATTGATCACAAGGGGCGCGAGGGCGACATCCGCTATCAGGGGGCGGCCTTTGCCAACGTCCTGACCCGCAAGGGGATCAGTGGCAACGTGAGTTTTGAGGGAGCCGGCGGTTACAACAAGCTCTGGCACCAGACAGACAGGGGCGATGTGACCTTCAGCGGTGCCGGGGCGGCCAACCAGATAGATCGTACCTGGCACAGCCAGTATCAGGGATCGCGCGGCAACATCAGCTTCCATGGCGCCGGCGCGGCCAACATCATCAGCTCCCAGGTGGAATCCGGCAACCTATCCCTGAACGGGGCCGGGGCCTACAACAAGGTGTTTCGCAAGGGACGCGAGGGAGATGTCACCTTCAACGGCGCCGGCGGTTGGAACGAGATCTCCCGTCTGCGCCATGAGCATGATGCCTATCTGCAGACCCGTGGCGACATCCGTTTCATCGGCGGTGGGGGTTACAACCGGCTGCTGTCCGATGTTGCCGAGGGTAACATTCACTTCAAGGGGGCCGGGGGATATAACCACCTCTCCCGCCAGGGGGCGGGCAGCGACAGCTCTCCTTTTGCCGGCGCTCGCGCTGACGAGATTGTGCTGACCACGGCCACCATGGGCGGCAGCTGGATCAACCAGTCCCACGCCGTCACGGCCATCAAGTCCAGCCTGCAACCCAATACCTACCTGTTTGCCTTCTTCGACGGCATGTATACCAAGGTCAACCGGATCACGCTCTCCAACGAGGGCGAGCACGGTGCCCTGCGCTATCTCTCCACCTCCTGGTACAAGGAGGGCAGCCAGCTCGAAGGGCTTGCCAGCCAGCAGGTTGACGATCACCACGGCTTCATCTCGACCCAAACCGATGGCGCCTACCGGCTGAGCGATCTGGTGTTTGAGCGGCGCCAGCGCATCAAGCTGGATGCGGTGGAAGCGGATCTGACCGAAAACAGCTGGATCAACTACGGCGGTGGCGTGAACGTGGCGGCCGCCGACGTGACGCTCTCCAGCGCCAAGATGAGTGGCTACGCCATTTTTGAAGATGGTACCAAGGTCGATGTGAGCGCGATCACATCCCAAGTGCAGGCCAACACCTATGTGTTTGCCAAGCAGCTTGGCCCCTACACCAAGATAGTGGTAGTGGAGCTTGCCAATGACCAGGAGACAGGGGCGCTCAAGTATCTGTCCAAGGCCTGGTACAAGGAGGGAAACCATCTGGCAGGGTTGGCCAATCAGGTCATCTCTGAGCGTACCGGCTTTACCTCCATGGGCAAGGGGAGCTACTCCCTGAGCGAGGTGCACTATCAACTCGATACTGTGATTGCGGTATCGGATCGCCTGCCTGCCACCCGGGAGTTCTCCAGCCAGCTGTTGCTGCCCCGTCAGCAAGACGGCGGCAACAGCAAGGGGGACATCTTCTTCGACGGTGCCGGTGCCGGCAACGTCATCGAATCCGACGTGACCGAGGGCAACATCCACTTCAATGGCGCCGGGGAGGCCAACGTGCTGATCAAACGCGGTCAGCGCGGCGATCTGGTGTTCCGTGGTGCCGGCCTTGCCAACGTACTGGTGCATCAGGGTGCGCAGGGGAAGATGGATGTCTATGCTGCCGGTGCGGCCAATGTGCTGGTACGCAGCGGGGACGGGGAGTACCTGGCCCGCCTGCTGGCCTATGGCAACATCTCGGTGCAGCAGGGACGTGGCGACAGCCAGGTCGTGATGCTGGGCGGCTACAACACCCACACCCAGATCGGCGATGGCAATGGTCTTTGGCTGGCCGGCGGTGGGGCAAACGTGCTGACCCAGGTCGGTGAGGGGCAGCTTGATGCCATGCTGGTCGGCGGCGCCAACGTGCTGACCAAGCTGGGTGCCGGCCAGCTGACCGCCGGACTGTTGGGGGGCGCCAATGTGCTGACCCACATCAGCCAGGGGGACGAGGCAGCCGATACCCGCGCCGTGTTGCTGGGGGGCGCCAACGTGCTCACCAAGCAGGGCAACGGCAAGGTGCAGGCCATTCTGGGGGGCGGCGTGAATGTGCTGACCCAGATTGGCCGGGGTGATACCCAGGCGCTGCTGCTGGGGGCCGCCAACGTGCTGACCCGGGTCGGTGACGGCGATCTTTCTGCTGTGATGCTGGGGGCGGGCAACGTGCTGACTCATGTCGGCGATGGCGCAACCCTGGGGGTCATGGGGGCCGCTGGCAACCTGTTCACCAAGGTGGGCGACGGCATGGCCATTGCCGCCATGATAGGCGCGGGCAACCTGTTTACCCAGATAGGCAAAGGCGACGCCTGGGCCCTGATGGGCGGGGTAGCCAACGTCTTCACCAAGGTGGGGGATGGCAATGCCCTGGCGCTGATGGTGGCCAAGGCCAACGTCTTCACCCATGTCGGTGACGGCCTGACCGTCGCCCTGATGCTGGCCCAGGGCAACCTGGCGACCAAGGTGGGCAACGGCATGACGCTGGCCGCCATGGTGGGCAATGCCAACGTCTTCACCCATATCGGCCGGGGCGAGACCTTTGCTGCCATGTTGGGGCAGGCGAACCTGATGACCAAGGTGGGGGATTGCCTGACCGCCGCCCTGATGATTGGCAAGGCCAACGTCTACAGCCACATCGGCAACGGCACCAGCCTGGGGTTGTTCGCCGGCGAGCTGAACGTGATGACCAAGGTGGGCGATGGCACCACCCTGGCGGCCCTGTTTGGCAAGGCCAACATAGTGACCCATGTGGGCAGCGGTCTGACCGGGGTACTGGCGCTGGGCAAGGCGAACATCATCACCAAGGTCGGGGATGACTTTCTCGGCGTCCTCGCCAAGGCCGATGCCAACGTGTTGACCCACGTGGGCAATGGCACCACGGCCGCCGTGTTGTGGGGCAAGGGCAATCTGCTGACCAAGGTAGGTGACGGCACCACTGTGGGCCTGCTCATCTCCGAGGTGGGCAATGTCATGACCCATGTCGGCGCTGGCAGCACCATAGGCCTGGCCAAGGGCCGGGCAAACCTGATCACCAAGGTGGGTGACGGACTGGTGGTGCAGGGGGCTTGGGGGGAGGCGAACCTGCTGACCCAGGTCGGTGACGGCGATCGTTACAGCTTCGCCAAGGGCCGTGCCAACGTGCTGACCAAGGTCGGCGATGGCCGCGAGCTGGCGGTGCTGCAAGGGGAGGCCAACCTGGTCACTCAGGTCGGCGACGGTGACAGTTACACCGGTGCCTGGGGCCGCGCCAACATCATCACCAAGGTGGGTGATGGCCGCCAGGTCGTGCTGGCCAAGGGGGATGCGAACATAGTCACCCAGGTGGGGGATGGCGAGAGCTATCAGGCACTGCTCGGCAAGGCCAACGTCGTCACCCGGGTGGGCGACGGCATCCAGGTTACCCTCGCCAAGGGGGGGCTCAACCAGACCACCACTGTGGGGGATGGCCTGAGCGTCACCGCCGCCTACGGCAAGTTCAACAACAACATCAAGGTCGGCGATGGCAGCTCCATCAACCTGGCCTGGGGTGATTACAACCTCAACACCAAGGTGGGAGACGGGCTCAACGTCGCTGTCATGAAGGGCAAGGGCAATGCCAATGTCCAGATTGGCGACGGGCTCGACGTCACGGCGGCCTATGCCCGCCACAACGTGGCTATCAAGATAGGCAATGGCGACTTCTACAGCCTGGCCCTCGCCAGCAGCAACACCAGCAGCAACAAGCTCGGCACCCTGTTTGACAACATCAAGCAGACCCTGCTCGGTGCGGCAGGCAACCAGGCTATCAACTATCTGGTACAGGGCGATGAAGAGGGCCCGCTCAAGGCGCCACCAGCGGCCAGTCTGGGGGATGTACAGGCCCTGAGCGGCTTTGGTCTGGACGAGATTGGCGAGGTGAAATCCTCGCTGGCGAGCGGCCTGACCGGCCAGGTGAGCCAGACTGGCGAGCGGGATGAGCAAGCCATGGACAAGGGGTTGCAGCTCGATGAACAAGGCCTGGCCAGAGGCGGCGAAAACCTCATCGTCAACGGCGATTTCGAACAGGGCGCCCACGGCTGGCAGCATGCCGGTGAGGGGATCGAAGCGGAGTATTCCGCCACTGCCTACGGGTTGGCTACCGAGGGGCACGGCGCTCGCGTCAGCGAACTCTCTACCGACCGAAACACCCAAATTTCCCAGGAGCTTGTCGGCCTCAAGGCGGGCGAGACGGTCACTCTGAACTTCGATTTTGCCCGTCGGGCCAACATCTCGCTGCAGCACGGCATCGAGGTGCTGTGGAACGGCGAGCGGGTGTTTGCCAGCACGGGCGACGCCGACAGCTGGCAGAGCAAACAGTTGACCCTGACTGCTCGCGCGGGCAGCAATACTCTGGCGTTTAGCGGCACGGGGGAGAACAACGGCTTTGGCTACCTGCTCGACAACGTGGTCGCCACGGCGACTGGCAAGGCCGAGATCGGCCAGGTTAGCGCGCAGCTGGTGGAAGATGGCAACGCTGCCCGGGCCCAAGCCGATCGGGCGAGTGCCGATGCCGACAAACAGCGGCTGGAGCAGGAGAAAGCGCAGCAGCTCGCCGCCATCTCGGGCGCTCAGGCCCAGTTGGACGCCACCGACGAGGGCAAGCTGGCAACGAATGGTCAGGCGCAGCGCACCGCCATCGAGGCTGAAGCGCGCGACATCACGGCCCAGATCGACACCCTGGCCCGCCAGTTTGAACCGCTCAAGCAGCCCGAAGCGGCCACCATCCCGTCCGGCCAGCACTGGCGCCATGGTTTTGCCGACCGCTTGCTAACCGATCTACAAGGCGGCCTGGAAGAGGCCAGTGGCACGGCAGGTGAGGCGATCGCGGATGCCAGATCCCGCCGTGAGCAGCAGAGCCAGCAGGTCGATGCCGCCCTGGCCCAGTCCAAATCTGGCCAGCAGCGCAGCGATCAGTTGCAGGGCGAGGCCCGGACGCAGGGGCAAAGCCGGACCGAGCAGGCCGAGCAGCGTCGTCTCGATGCCCTGACCCGCGATGCCGATGCCCGGCAGCGGCAGCAAGAGGGCGAGTCGAGCGCCAGCAAGGCGCAGGCCGCAGGCGAGCAGGCCAGCAGCCAGGCCAGTCAGCAGGCAACACAAGCCAGGCAGAATGCGGCAAGCCTGAAACAAAGCGGCGACAAGCCGAGCCATCAGGGAGTGAACAACGGCCAGAGCCCGATTGCGGCACCCCGGCTGCCGCAGGCCGGTGAGCTTGATGTGCCGAATGCCACCGGCTTGTCGACCGATGCTGCGGCCAGCGCCCAGCCATCTGCCATCGATGCCGCCAATGGCGTGAGTGAACAGGAGCAATCCGCGCTCGATGGCGCCTTGGCTGCGGTCAATCGTCTCCAGATCAATGCCGGGCTTCGGGCTCATGGCACGCCCGCCATCACCCTGCCCGGCATGGTCGGTGAGCGCGAGGCGGACACCACTACTGTGCCGGCGAGCCATGCGTCTTCGCGCCGCAGCGCCGAGCAGGGCCTGTCCGGGGTCTCCCTGGCCGGGCTGGGGAGCCCGGTGCGAGGCCCTGCCGTAGCTGTCCCCGAGACCGCCGGTTTTGCCTTCGAGCTGCTCAAGCGCGAAGACAACGACTTCATCGACTCCACCCGTCGCCAGCTGGGCAAGCTCTCGACCGACTTGCCAAGCGAGCGACTCAAGGCGGTACGAGAGGCCGTGGTACGGGTGCAGCAACAGCCATCGGAGGCGAATCTGGGGCTGTTGGAGCAAAGCCTGTCCCAGTGGCAGGCACGTGACCCCAAAGAGTTTGCCCAGCGCGGTGAGCTGGTGACGGCGCTGCGCTTCGAGGTCGCCTCCTTGCAGAGCCACACCTTCGCCTTCAGGGCCAAGGCTGCCGGTGTGTATGGTCTGGCACTGCCGCCGGAACAGACAGCCCGCTTTGAACATCAGCTGCTGTTCGACGGCATAGGCCGGATCACCGGCGCTGTGGGTGAGTTGAGTGCCACCGACATCGCCCGGGTGACCGAGCTCAGCATTCGTCCGCTCACCGACACCAACTCCAACGCCGAGCGGCAGGCGCCCCGTACCGAGCATGACAATCTGATCGCGTTTGCCCATCAGCTGGGTCAGTTCGACACGCCGCAAACCCGCTTGCTGGCCGACGAGGTCAAGGCGATTTGGTTCTCTGGCGAGGTGAATGGTCCTCGCACCATTGCCTTGTTTGAGACCGCCAGCAAGACGCTGGGCGATCAGCCGCAGCTGCAGGTACTGGCACAAGCCTTGCTGGCCGATGCGAACAAGAGCAAAACGACCGGCCAGTACATAGACAACCTGTTTGGCCGTCGTTTCGACTCTGAGATTGCCCATGCGCTGGTGGCCTCACCGTCGCAGGCGGCGATCGATACCTCTGCGCAACTGGGCGCCAGGCTGGTGAAGGAGTTTGGCGACTGGATCCAGACACTGCAGCTGGATGAGGCCACCCAGAGCCGGCGCATCGACAAGAAGATGGCGGCATTCGCCGAGGCCATCAAGAAGGACACCCGTCCCTGGTTCAGCCGGGTGCCCAGCCTGACCGATTTTCTGGCCGAGCCGAATCTGGCCACCTTCAAGCAGATGATGACCCGGGTCGACAACGGCTTCGATGTCATCAAGGTGCCCTTCCTGGCGGTGAAGATGGCCACCCATCCCGAGCTCGGCATGGACATGGCCGACTGGAAGAGAGAGGGGGATCACTTTTATGGCAACGTCATTACCAAGGCGCGCTCGACCAGCACCGAGATCGCCTCTGCCAAGGACGGTTTGCTGCAAGTCGACTTGCCGGATCGCACCACCAGTGACTACGGCACGGGTCTGCACTACCAGCCAGGCGGCGACAAGTACGACGACTTCCTGAGCGGGCGCAGCGTGGCCGATGGCCGCATACTGACGCCGGGCAAAGAGACCACCTTCGAGCGCAACGCGCTGGACAAAGGCTTGCCCGTGGTGACCGGGGCCTCCGGTTCCACCAACATCATGGTGCACCTTAACAACTATCTGGCGGCGAAAGAGCCGGGCTACTCCCCGAGTCAGGCTTACCTCAACACCCTTGCCTTCCTGGTATTCGATGGCGGCCACTCGGTGAACGAGAGTCTGGCGGTCTATCAGGCGTTGCAGGCGAGCGGGGATGCGCGCAAGCAGGTGCTGGAGAGCTACACCGCCAACTACCGGGATCTGGTGATGCTGGCGGGGGATGCCGGCAAGGCGGCGGTGCAGGATGCCCTCGATCGTGCCTTTGGCCGCACCCTCGATTTTTATCAGCAACACGCCCACTCGGCGCAGCTGGCTGAGCTGGCCGCACTCGGGTCGCCGCGCAAGGTCACTGCCCCGGTCGATGTGGTTGAACCCGCATCATCCGGCAAGCCCGTCTCCATGGAGAGCGACGGCTCGGCACCGGTAGACAGGCAGTCGCTCAACCCCCTGACCCGGTTTCTCAATGACAACCTGTATGGCACCCGGGATGAGCGACGTCAGGTGGATGAGATGACCCGGCAGTTGCTCGACCATGCGGTGAGCAAGGGGGAGGCTGCACAGATGACCCTGCAAGGGGAGGCTGGCCGTCTGTCGGGTTATCTGCACAAGGGCACCCCTCGTGACGGTCAGGAGCAGAAAAACCAGCCTGGCACCAGTCCCGAGGTGGTGCTGTTCCTGCACGGCTCGGGCTCCTCTGCCGAGGAGCAGGCCGATGCCGTTCGCAGTCATTACCAGAAGCAGGGCATCGACATGCTGGCAGTCAACCTGCGCGGCTACGGGGCCAGCGATGGCGGCCCCAGCGAACAGGGGGTCTATCAGGATGCCCGCACCATGTTCCGCTATCTGGTGGAAGAGCGGGGCGTGGCACCGGACAAGATCCTGATCCACGGCTACTCCATGGGCGGCCCCATCGCCGCCGATCTGGCCCGTTATGCCGCCGATCAGGGCAAGCCGGTGGGTGGTCTCTTGCTCGATCGCCCCATGCCCAGCATGAGCAAGGCGATCAGGGCCCATGAGCTGCCCAATCCGGTCGGTCTGGTCGGGGCGATCGCCAAGGCGGTCAACGGGCGCTTCTCGGTTGAGAAAAACCTCGACGGCCTGCCCAAGAGCACGCCCATCATGCTGCTGACCGACAACGAAGGGCTTGGCAGCGAGGGTGAAAAACTGCGGGCCAAGCTGGCCGTGGCCGGGTATCAGGTCAGCGGTGAGCAGACCTTCTATGGCCATCTGGCCAGCAACCGGCTGATGGGCCAGTACGCCGGGCAGATAGTCGGCGATCTGTTCAACCGCAAGAGTGGCATCGATTTTTCAACCATCTCTCGCCCGGATGAGTTGAAAAAAGCCGCCCAGGTGTTTGCCAAGCCGATTGGCGAATCTTATCAGGGGATCCTGGATCAGCTCACCGTGCTGCACAGTGCGACCGGGCAGGCGCAGGTGGAGGCCGCATTGCGGTTGAACAACCTGATCGACGGCTATCTGGCCAGGCACGAGAGCTCTGGCAGAAACCCGGCGCTGAGCCAGTTGCAGAGCCAGCTCAACGACGGTCTCTATCGCGGTGAGCTGGCGTCACTGCAAGCCGATGTCGCGGCACTGGCAACGCGTCGCCCCGATCTGGCGGCCCTCGTCATCGGCAAGGCTGCCGAGGAGGCGAATGGCAAGCATCCGGGTCTCACCCAGATGTTGCTGCGCTGGGTGGCAGAAGATCCCTATCTGGCGGTCAAGGGGGGATACCAGGGGCAGGCGCCTGCGGATCTGCCGTTTGATGCCAGCTTCCATGTCGTGCTCGGCGAGCAGTATGGCGAGCTGAAGAAGTGGCTGGCAGACGCCCAGTCGAAGGGGCTGCTGAGCAAGGCCGTGCTGGACGAGACCGGCAAGGTGCTGCATCTGGGCTACTCCTATCAGGAGTTGCAGGACATGACGGGGGATCAGTCTGCCCAGATGACTGTCTACTTCATCAAGGAGGCAGCCAAGCAGGCTGCGCCCGGCTCCGAGCTCTCTGCCGAGATGATCATGCTGGACCAGTTTGCCGACCGGCGCTATCTCGGCGAGCTGGAGTCACGCCGCCTCGAGCAGGTTGAGAATATCTATCACAGCAGCAAGCAGACAGACGTGGCGGCCTGGGATGCCCGCTATGCCGGGAATGCCCTGCGGGATCTGAACGATCAGGTGGCACAGGAGAGCACGCTGGCGGGGCAGCTGTCACGCCTGCTGGAGAACCGTAACGGCCTGCTGATCGGGGAAACCCATGGCAGCGACGTGAATGGTCTGCGCTTCGTCAACGAGCAGATGGATGCCCTCAAGGCGCAGGGGGTGACCGTCATCGGTCTGGAGCACTTGCGCGGTGAGCTGGCACAGCCGCTGATTGACCGCTATCTGGCGGGGGGAGAGATGTCCCCCGAGCTGGCAACCATGCTGAAAACCAAGCATCTGGATCTCTCCCTGTTCGAGCGAGCGCGAGAGAAAGGGCTGCGGATTGTGGCGCTGGATGATGGCAGCACGGCAAGACCCGCGATTGCCGGGACTGAGCACGGCCTCATGTATCGCGCCGGGGCGGCCAACAACGTCGCCGTCGACGTGTTGGGCAAGTTGCCTGATGGGGAGAAGTTCGTCGCCATCTACGGCAGCGCGCACCTGGCTTCCCACAAGGGGATCGAAGGCTTTGTGCCCGGTATTACCCACCGTCTGGGGCTGCCCGCCCTGAAGGTGGATGCAGATAACCGCTTGCACCTGCAGGAGGATGACACCCGCCAGCGGGTCGAGTACGGCGATGTCGCCAGGAAATGGACGCCGGTGGCGGGCCTGGACGGTGCGGATCAGCCGGTACGCAACCAGCAGGTTACCCAGTGGCAGCCGCTTGAGGTGACACCGGGCCGCCAGGGGGGGGAGACCCGCTTCGATGGCCAGATCATCATCCAGACCGAAGATGATCCGGTTGCCGCCAAAGCGGCGGCCAGTCTGGCGGGCAAGCACCCCGACCACAGCGTGGTGATGCAGTTGGATGCGGATGGCAACTATCGGCTGGTGTATGGCGATCCTGCGCAGCTGGCTGGCAATATTCGCTGGCAGGTGGTGGGTCACGGTCGCAACGGTGACGAGCAGAACAACAGCCGACTCAGTGGCTACAGTGCCGATGAGCTGGCCGGGCGTCTGCGCCGGTTCGGCGATCGCCTGCAAGAGGCTGGGGTGGCGAGCAAGCCGAGCTACGTCAGTCTGGTGGGTTGCTCCCTGGTGAGCGACGATCAGCAGACCGGCTTTGCGAGCCGCTTCATCAAGGCATTGAAAAATGAGGGGATAAACGCCCAGGTATCGGCCCGCAGCAGTGAGGTGGCGGTCGATCTGGCTGGTCGCAAGCACACCCGTGGTGAAGATGATGTCTGGGCCCGCAAGGTGGCTGGCAACAAGGTGGTGTTGACCCTTAACGAAGCCGGCGAGCCTGTTGCGCACACCGAGCTGGTGCGCGGCGGCGTGGCCGAAGGGGATATCGATCTGGCCAAGGTGGGCCGGGGTGATGGCGAGCGCCGCGCCCGTGGTGCCATCGCCGACAACGACGAAACCTTCGTCGCCCCCGAAAAACAGCGTCAGCCTGAGCCTGCTGCTGAAAGGACCGACAATGCCGTCAGTTACTCCGGCAATATTCAGGTCAACGTGGGGGATGGCGAGTTCACCGCCATCAACTGGGGTACCAGCAACCTGGGTGTCAAAGTGGGTACGGGGGGCATGAAGTCACTGGCCTTTGGCGACAACAACGTCATGGTGCACATCGGGGATGGCGACAGCAAACACAGCCTGGACATTGCCGGTTACCGGGCGCTGGAGGGGGCCCAGCTGTTCGTGGGTCAACGCAACGTCAGCTTCAACCTGGGGCGCAGCAACGATCTCATCGTGATGCTGGAGAAATCCATCCCCACGCCGCCCATGGTCAACCCCTTTGGCGGGGCGGCCCGTATCGCCGGTGCCTTGCAGCAGATTGCCGGTGATGGCTCCCAGCCGAACTGGGTTGCCAGCCAGTGGGAGCAGTGGACCCTGGCCGGGGCCGACAAGTTCGTGGCGGACATGGCCGGGCTGGATCAGACCAGCAGCGTCAAGTATGGCTCGCTCACGGCGCTCGATAGCGACCATGAGCGCAGCAGTCGCGGCCTCAAGAGCGATCTGGAGGCGACCCTCAACAAGGCGTTCAACAAGCGCATTTCTGGCGGTGGTCAGGGCGAACAGGGACCTCTGAGCCGGGCGGACAAGCTGCGCCAGGCCAACGAGAAGCTGGCGTTCAACTTCGCAGTTGCCGGGCAGGGGGCCGATATCCAGGTCACCACGGGCAACTGGAACTTTGTGTTTGGTGACAATATCCAGGCGATTCTGGACACCAACCTGGGCTCCCTGTTCGGGATCCTGACCCAGGAGTTCACGTCGACCGGGCAGGCCAAGACCACCTTTACCTTCACTCCGACCGATCTGCCGCGCCAGTTGCAAAACCGGCTGCTGGGCCGACTGGCTGGGGTCGGTGCCGATACCACGCTGGCGGATATTTTCGGGGTGGATTACAACGCCCGGGGCCAGCTGGTGGCGCGCGATGGCGCGGCCATCGATGCGCCTGCGCTGTTGCAGGAGATGCTGGGGGTCATCGCCGAATTTGGTGGTGATCAGCTCAAGAGCCTGACCGATCCTGCCAAGTGGCTCGACAGCCTCAAGGCCGGGCTGGATCTGGGCACAGATGCCCTCGGCGACTTTGCCCGCACCCACGGCTTGCAGGCGGCGGCGCCCGAGGAGGCCAAACCCGGTGAGGTGACGGTGCAGCAAGGGGAGGGCCAAGCCAAGGCTGCTACCCAGCCGGCCGCCACACAGGAGAAGGCGTTCGGTTTCAATGCCCTGAACCTGCCGAACCTGTTTGCAACCCTGTTCAACGGCGACAAGCAGGCGGAGATCAAGGCGCTGGCCAGCAACCTCAAGCAGAACCTGGCGGCGGACTTGCTCAACATGGAGGAGCAGACCTTCGACTTCTTGCGCAGCAGTGGTCACCTGCAGGGGGATGGCGACATGCACGTCTCCCTTGGCAACTACAACTTCAACTGGGGGGGAGACGGCAAGGATCTGGGGGCCTACCTCGGCGACAACAACAACTTCTGGGGTGGGCGCGGGGACGATGTCTTCTATGCCACCGGTACCTCCAATATCTTCACCGGCGGTACCGGTCAGGACACTGGCATCATGATGGGACGGGAGAACATGATGTTTGGCGGGCAGGGGGACGATGTTGCCGTGCTGGCTGGCCGTGTCAACCGGGCCTTCATGGGCGAGGGCAACGATCAGGTCTTCATCTTCGGAGAAGAGGGGATAGTGGAAGGGGGCGCAGGCCAGGACTATCTGGTCACCTCTGGTAACTATAACCAGATCGATGCCGGTGCGGATCAGGACTTTGCGGTGACCATAGGCCATCACAACCAGATCCGGCTGGGTGAGGGGGATGACGTTGCCATTGTGTTTGGCAACCACAACCGCCTGCTGGCGGAGCATGGCAACAATCAGGTCAAGCTGATGGGTTATCACGCCACCATCCGGGGCGGTGACGGCCGGGATCGACTGATCGCCGATCGGGTCGCCAAGTTCAGTCAGCTCGATGGCGGCGACGGCGATGATCTGCTGGTGCTGGGCGGTTATCAGAACCGCTTCAGTGGCGGCACTGGCGTTGACAGCTTCGTGTTCAGTGGCGAGGTGATAGAGAACCTGGTGCAGGACATCGGCAAGGAGGATTTCATTGTCTTTAACGACGTCAGCTGGCGGGATCTCTGGTTCAAGCGCAGCGGCTACGATTTGCAACTGCTGGTCAACCGTCACACCGACGGGGCGAGCGAGCAGGACAAGTTCGAGCAACTGGGCTGCGCCACCTTCAGCAACTACTTCGCTGACAACCGGGCCCAGCTGGTCATAGGCCTTGGGGAACAGCAGGCAGAGGGCGAGCGCGCCTACACTGCGCTCTCGCACCATGCGGTCGACAGCCTGATCCAGGCCATGAGCAGCTTCGCGCCCGAAGCGGGCGACATGGGACTGATCAATCGCCTCGACAGCCAGGCCAACAGCCTGGTGCAGTCTGCCTGGGGGGATGTGATACAGGGTCGGGCGCGCGTCGCCTGAGCGACCTGAAGCTAATCCAATGACATGCAAAACCTGCTCTTCGGAGCAGGTTTTTTTATGGGAAAACAGTGGGAGTGAGCCGCCTTGCCGGTGAATGGGTGGGGGCTGCCGAGCTCAAGAACCATGAAATGGCGATATTTCCCGAGTACGAATATTGGTTAGGTGGGGTCTATGTCGTTGAAAAAGCGCGCGGGCAGGGTGACGCCAGGCGCAGCAGTTTGCGCCCCGGTTCAGCGCGCATAACCATTTCGTGCGATCAATAAAAAAGCCAGTCAGGGTCACTGACTGGCTTTTTATCGGCGCCTGCCGGGCAGGCGCCGTCACCGACTGCGGGCTTAGCCTACCATGCTGGCCCACAGGTCGTATTCGTCCGCTTCATCGATGCGAACCTTGACCAGATCGCCGGGTTTGAGGCCGGTTTCGCCGTTGAGGTAGACCAGACCGTCGATCTCGGGGGCATCGGCGGCGGAGCGACCGGTGGCACCCTCTTCGTCCACCTCGTCGATCAACACCAGCATCTCCTTGCCAACCTTGCGGGCCAGCTTGCGGATGGAGACCTGCTGTTGCAGCTCCATGAAACGCTGGAAGCGCTCTTCCTGAACCTCTTCCGGTACCGGATCCGGCAGCTCGTTGGCTTTGGCGCCTTCGACCGGGCTGTATTTGAAGCAGCCGACCCTGTCCAGCTCCGCCTTGTCGATGAAGTCCAGCAGCATCTGGAACTCTTCTTCGGTCTCGCCGGGGAAGCCGACGATGAAGGTGGAGCGCAGGGTGATCTCGGGGCAGATCTCGCGCCACTTCTGGATCCGCTCCAGGGTGCGCTCGACCGTACCCGGGCGCTTCATCAGTTTCAGGATGCGCGGGCTGGCGTGTTGCAACGGGATGTCGAGGTAGGGCAGCACCTTGCCATCGCGCATCAGCGGGATGACGTCATCCACGTGCGGGTAGGGGTAGACGTAGTGCAGGCGTACCCAGATGTCGAGCTTGGCCAGCTCTTCGCACAGGGCCACCATGCTGGTCTTGACCGGCATGCCGTCGTAGAAACCGGTGCGGTGCTTCACATCGACGCCGTAGGCGGAGGTGTCCTGGGAGATCACCAGTATCTCTTTGACGCCCGCCTCTTTCAGGCGCTTGGCTTCCGCCAGCACGTCGCCGATGGGGCGGCTCACCAGATCCCCGCGCATGGAGGGGATGATACAGAAGGTGCAGCGGTGGTTGCAGCCTTCGGAAATCTTCAGATAGGCGTAGTGACGCGGGGTCAGCTTGACGCCGTGGGCTGGCACCAGACTGGTGAAGGGGTTGTGAGTTGGCTTCTCCACATATTTGTGGACGTGACCCAACACCTCTTCGTAGGCGTGGGGGCCGGTGATCTCGAGCACCTTGGGGTGGATCTCGCGGATCTGGTTCTCTTTGGCGCCGAGGCAACCGGTGACGATTACCTTGCCGTTCTCGGCCAGTGCTTCGCCGATCGCTTCCAGCGACTCCTGCACCGCGCTGTCGATAAAGCCGCAGGTGTTGACGACGACCAGCTCGGCATCGTCATAGCTGGGCACCACGTCGTACCCTTCGGTACGCAGCTGGGTCAGGATGCGTTCTGAATCGACCAGGTTTTTGGGGCAACCCAAGGAGACGAATCCTACTTTGGGGGCCTGTTTTGTGTTGGACATCGCTCAATCACTCTTAGGTGGCTCTTCTTTTAGGGCGCGGATTTTACCGGAATGGTTAACCAAAAACTATACAGCCAGCACGGCAGAACCGAACAATATCTCTGGCGGGGCAAGATTGCCTGGGTGTGACCTCAGTCACGACGCCACTTTGGGGGTATCTCTTTGGGGCAGAGCAAACTGTCTACCCGATCACATTTTGTTGAGTTTTCAGTTAACAAGATGGGAGCTGGTTGATGGGCTTCATTATACTCCCATCAGGCAGGCACACCAGCAGGGAGAACGGGATGGATAGCTCATTTGGCGAGAGAATGCAGAATGTGCACGCCACGCTCAGGCAACGTTTTGACAAGGTGAGCCGGGTGGCCATCGCTATCTATGACCAGCACACGGATCGGCTCAAGACCTTTGCCCACAGCACCGAGGGGAGATCCCCCCTGATGCAGTACGAGGTCAAGTTGAGCGAGGTGCCCTCTCTGCGCTATCTGGCCGAACATCAGCAACCCAGGGTACTCGACAGTCTGGACTCTCTGCTGGGCTCGAGCTCGGAGCACAGCCGCAAACTGCTGGAAGCGGGGTATGCCTCCAGCTATACCGAGCCGCTGCTGTTTAACAGCAGGCTGTTTGGCTTTCTGTTTTGCGATGCGATGGAGCCGGGTTACTTCAACGAGCCCATTCGCAGCGAGCTGTCAGCCTATGCCCAGGTGCTGTCGGCCATCATGGCGGTGGAATTTTTCTCCATTCAGACCCTTGGCGGTGCGCTGATTACGGCGCGGGAGTTCAGCCGCTATCGGGATGAGGAGACCGCCAACCATCTGCACCGGATGTCTGCCTACTCCCGGCTGATCGCCAAGACGTTGGCCCCCACCTGCGGCCTGAGCGACGAGGAGGTGGAGTTTATCTATCTCTTCTCCGGGCTGCATGACATCGGCAAGATTGCGGTGCCGGACGCCATCCTGCTCAAGCCGGGCCAGCTGACGCCGGAAGAGTTCGAGATCATGAAGACTCACCCCGGCAAGGGGCGGGAGATGATCAGCCTGATGATCAACGAGTTTGGCCTCGATGGCATTCACCACACCGATATGCTGACCAATATCATCGCCAGCCATCACGAGCGCTTTGATGGCACGGGCTATCCGCAAGGGCTGGCGGGGGAGGCCATCCCGCTGGAGGCGCGCATCGTGACGGTGGCCGATGTGTTCGATGCGCTGACCAGCGAGCGCCCCTACAAGCAGCCCTGGCCGTTCGAGACGGCGTTTGCCTATCTTGAGGCGCATGCCGGCAGCCAGTTCGATCCCGCCTGTGTCGAGGCGGCGCTTCGCAACAAGGAGGCGTTTCGCGTCATCCATCAGCAGTATCAGGATCTCGCCACCCAATAGGATGTGGCCACTGCGCCCCCCCTCGCTCAAGCCTGTTATCCGCCCTATCCGCAAGCCATGCCGGTCACGGCACTCCTCACCTGCCTGGGCAGGGGATCAGTAGCAGCTGTGACGTGGGCTTTCCTCCTTGCCCTGGCTCAGACAGTCCACACAGTAGCGAGCTTTTTTCAGTATGTTGGCCTGGGTCTGACGGGAGATGTTCATTACCCCGGCGGCCAGCTGCTGCATGGGGGATCCTGATTGGCATATGCAAGCTAAGGGAAGATGTGACTCGGGTACATGATCGGTGGATCTGAACGAGAAGCACAAACAGCGCCAGCGTATCCCCTGATGTCAGGAGGCATGGTGAAAGGGGGAGTTCATCCGTGGATCCAGGCTTGTAACTTGATCATTTCAATGTTTCTTGTATAGTTGAAATTATGAATCTGAGAGCGAAGGTGAACAGCATGAACAAAGAGACGGCCACCAAGGTGTTTGAATCGCTCGCCTCCGGCATTCGGCTGGATGTGTGGCGGTTGCTGGTCAAGGCGGGGCTGGATGGGCGGGTCGCAGGCGAACTGGCCAGCGAGCTCAATATCGCCCCCAATACCCTCTCGTTTCACCTCAAGGCCATGCTCAATGCCGGCCTGTTGTCGGTGGCGCAAGAGGGGCGTTTTTTGCGCTACCGCGCCAACATTCCCCTGATGCTGGATCTGATCGGCTATCTCACCGAGGAGTGCTGCGTCGGTCACCCTGAGGCGTGCGGCGTGATGCGTGCCGAGTCTACCTGTTCCCCCCATGTTCTGCCTTCGCAGCCCTGCTGCAACAAGGAGTAATGCCATGTCAGCCATTCAGGTTTTTGATCCCGCTCTCTGCTGCTCCAGCGGTGTCTGCGGCACCGAGGTCGATCAGGCATTGGTCACCTTTGCCGCCGACGTGGCTTGGGCCAAGGAGCAGGGGGTTGCCATCGAGCGCTTCAATCTGGCCCAGCAACCCATGCAGTTTGCCGAGACCCCGGCCGTTAGCGCCTTTCTGACTCATGCCGGGGAGGAGGGATTGCCGCTGGTACTGGTGGAGGGGCAGGTGGTGTTGACCGGCCGCTACCCGAGCCGCAGCGAGCTGGCCCGCTATGGGGGTCTGCCCGTGCCGCAGGCATCGATCAAGGGGATCGTCAAGGGTGATTGCTGCTCCGGCAGCGGTTGCTGCTGATCCCCTGAGTCAAACCAGATCCCCCAGCCGGGCTAGCCACTCTGTCGACAGGAGTTCGTCATGTTTCAGTTTCTGACCGATCCGCCCCCCTTTCTCTTTTTCACCGGCAAGGGCGGGGTGGGCAAGACCTCGCTGGCCTGCGCCAGTGCGGTGGCCCTCTGTGATGCCGGCAAGCGGGTGCTGCTGGTGAGTACCGATCCCGCTTCCAACGTGGGGCAGGTGTTTGCCACCGAGATTGGCAATCGCGTCACCGCCATCGCCGCTGTGCCCGGCTTGTCGGCGCTGGAGATAGATCCCCCTGCGGCGGCCAAGGCTTATCGGGAGCGGATCGTCGGGCCGGTGCGGGGCAAGTTGCCCGAGAGCGTGGTGCGCAGCATAGAAGAGCAGCTCTCCGGCGCTTGCACCACTGAAATTGCCGCCTTTGACGAGTTCACCGCCCTGCTCACTGACCAGGGGCTGCGCTCGGAATATGATCATATCGTGTTCGATACCGCCCCCACCGGCCACACCATCCGGTTGCTGCAACTGCCGGGGGCCTGGGGCGAATTTCTCGAGCAGGGCAAGGGGGATGCCTCTTGCCTTGGTCCGCTGGCGGGGCTGGCTAAGCAGCGCAGCCAGTATGCCGAGGCGGTTGCCGCATTGGCAGACGGGAAACAGACCCGACTGGTCTTGGTGGCCCGCGCCCAACACTCAACCCTGCGCGAAGTGGCCCGCACTCACGAGGAGCTGGCCGCCATCGGTTTGTTAAACCAGCAGTTGGTGATCAATGGCCTCTTTCCCGAGGACGCCATTGCCGGTGACTCGCTCGCCTTGGCCCTCTGGCAACGTGAGCAACAGGCCCTTGCCCAGATGCCGCAGGGGATCAAGGGGCTGGCGCAGGATCATATCCCGTTGCTGGCTACCAATCTGGTGGGGGTCGAGAGCCTGCGCCAACTGCTGCAACCAGCGGCGATGGCCGAGCTATCCCCTGTTGCACCATCCTGTATCCAGCATGAGCAGCCTGCGCTGGGGTCGCTGGTGGACGAGCTGGCCGCCGATGGCCACGGCCTTATCATGCTGATGGGCAAGGGCGGGGTGGGCAAGACCACGCTGGCGGCCGCCGTGGCGGTGGAGCTGGCCAGCCGCGGCCTGCCGGTGCACCTCACCACCTCGGATCCTGCCGCGCATCTGAGCGAGACGCTGGCAGACGCCTTGCCTCATCTTGAGGTGAGCCGCATCGACCCCCACGCCGAGACCGGGCGTTACCGCGCCCAGGTGCTGGCCACCAAGGGGGCCGCGCTGGACGAGCAGGGGCGGGCACTGCTGGAGGAGGACTTGCGTTCCCCCTGCACCGAGGAGATCGCCGTGTTTCAGGCCTTCTCGCGCATCATTCGCGAGGCGGGCAAGCGCTTCGTGGTGATGGATACCGCCCCCACCGGCCACACCCTGCTGCTGCTCGACGCCACCGGCGCCTACCACAGGGAGATAGCTCGTCAGATGGGCGGCAAGGGGATGCACTTCACCACGCCCATGATGCAGTTGCAGGACCCCAAGCAGACCAAGGTGCTGATCGTTACCCTGCCCGAGCCCACGCCAGTGCAGGAGGCGGCAACTCTGCAAGCCGATCTGCGCCGCGCCGGCATCGAGCCCTGGGGCTGGCTTATCAACCACAGCTTGCAGCAAGCTGCGGTCAGCTCGCCGCTGCTGCAACTGCGGGCCGAGCGTCAGTTACCCCATATCGAGGCGGTCGAGCAGCAGCATGCCAGCCGCTACGCCGTGGTGCCGCTGCTCGCCGAGGAGCCGGTGGGGCCCGATGCCCTGCGCCGCCTCTGCCAGCACCACTGAATTGCCGCCCCGGCCCGCTGTCGGGGCGGCTTGGCTATGCCGTTAACTTGTTATGAACCCGTGTTTTTAACCTTTTTTGAACCTTGTTTTGAACAAATGTGAGATGCGGGATTGCGCCGTATCGGGAGCTGTGATGTCTGCAATATGTGATGCCAAGGCAGTGCCTGCCATCGGCTTTTTTGAACGTTATCTGACCGCCTGGGTCGCCCTCTGCATTGTGGTGGGGATTGGCCTCGGGCAGGGGTTGCCGGACCTGTTCAAGGCGATCGGTGCCATGGAGGTGGCCAGGGTCAACCTGCCGGTGGGGCTGCTTATCTGGGTGATGATCATCCCCATGCTGCTCAAGATCGACTTTGGGGCTCTGCATCAGGTGAAGGGCCACATGAAGGGAATTGGCGTCACCCTCTTTATCAACTGGCTGGTCAAGCCCTTCTCCATGGCCTTCCTCGGCTGGCTTTTTATCCGCGTGCTGTTTGCCGACTGGCTGCCGGCGGATCAGCTTGACAGCTACGTGGCGGGGCTGATCCTGCTGGCGGCGGCCCCTTGCACCGCCATGGTGTTTGTCTGGAGTCGCCTCACCAGCGGCGATCCCTACTTCACCCTGTCGCAGGTGGCGGTGAACGACCTCATCATGGTGTTTGCTTTCGCGCCGCTGGTGGCGCTGCTGCTCGGGGTCTCCAGCATAGTCGTGCCGTGGGATACCCTGCTTACCTCTGTGGTGCTCTATATCGTCATTCCGGTCATCATTGCCCAGCTGCTGCGCAAGGCGTTGCTGCGAAAGGGGCAGGCCAGTTTCGATGGTGTCATGACCCGTATCCAACCCTGGTCGGTGGCGGCCCTTTTGCTCACCCTGGTGCTGCTGTTCGCCTTTCAGGGCAACGCCATCATAGAGCAGCCGCTGGTTATCGCCCTGTTGGCGGTACCGATCCTGATCCAGGTGCTGTTCAACTCGGGATTGGCTTACTGGCTCAACCGCAAGGTGGGGGAGAAGCACTCGGTTGCCGGCCCCTCTGCCCTGATCGGTGCCTCCAACTTCTTCGAGCTGGCGGTGGCCGCCGCCATCAGCTTGTTCGGCTTTCACTCTGGCGCCGCGCTTGCCACCGTGGTTGGCGTGCTGATCGAGGTGCCTGTCATGCTGCTGGTGGTGCGCGTCGTCAACGCCAGCAAACCCTGGTACGAGGCGGGGCTGAGCCGTTAACTGATGGCCGTTAACAGATGGCCGCTAACTGATGCTATCCATTTTCTATTCACTTGATTAATGAGAGACACGTAAATGAGTGCAATCACCATCTATCACAACCCGGAATGTGGCACCTCCCGCAACACCCTGGAGCTCATTCGCAACAGCGGCGTGGAGCCCACGGTTATCCACTATCTGGAGACGCCCCCCTCCCGCGAGCAGCTGGTGGCGCTGATCGCCGCCATGGGCATGCCGGTGCGCGAGCTGCTGCGCAAGAACGTGCCCCCCTACGAGGCGCTCGGGCTGGCGGAAGATCGCTTCAGCGATGAATCGCTTATCGATGCCATGTTGGCCCATCCGATCCTTATCAACCGTCCCATCGTCGTGACGCCCCTTGGCACCAAATTGTGCCGTCCGTCGGAACTGGTGCTCGATATTCTGCCCTCCCGGCAACAAGGGGCCTTCGCCAAGGAGGATGGCGAGCAGGTGGTGGATGAAAGTGGCAAGCGCCTCAAGTAGTACCCGCGCTCAGGCGTAGCGCAGACATGATAATGACCACGAGGGCGCCTGGCGCCCTCGTGCACAGGTGTAGCTGCCAGGGCCGCGTCACTCGTTGACCGCGCCGTGAGCACCGCCTTATCCGGCGTCATCCAAATCTGCTACTGTGACTATCGACTCATCACAGAGGGTAGATAGCAGCATGAAAATTCGATTCCTGGTGATTGCAACGACGCTGGCACTGGCGTCGACCCCCGGTCTGGCCGATTGGGCGAAGCTGAAGGCTGCCGCCTCCGATCTTGGTACCGCGGTGAGCGAAACAGGCAAGGAGGTGTGGCAGGATGTCAGTGACTTCTCCAAGAAGAGCTGGGCCTCCATTTCGGCCTGGGGGGAGGAGGCGTTCAATACTGCCGGAGTCTGGACCGACAAGAGCATAGCGACCGGCAAGGAGTGGCTGAAGGTCGCTGACAAGAAGCTTGACGAGATGTTGAATCCCAAGACGGCGCAAGAGGCAAGGGTGGCGCTCAATACTATGGCCGATACTGCGCTGGTGCGACTGTTCAACGAGCAGCCTTCCGCCAAGTTGTTGTTTGACAAGGCCTATGGCTATGCGGTGTTCGATTCGCGCAAATTCTCCCTGATGCTCCATACCAACCAGGGGGCTGGCGTTGCGGTCAATCGTAACAGTGGCGAATACACCTATATGAAGATGTTTGGCGCGGGGCTTGCGGCCGGGATTGGGGGCAAGTTCTATCAGCAGGTGATCCTGTTTGAAGACAAGGCCAGATTCGATGCCTTTGTGACCCAGGGCTGGGAAGCCACCTCGGAAGTGGGCGTGGTGGCAGGCAAAGAGAGCGCCGAGCTGACCGCCAAATACAACGGCGGCATGGCCATCTACCAGATCGGCGAGAAGGGCTTGCTGCTCGATGCCAACATCTCGGGATCCAAATACTGGATAGATGAGGATCTGACGGAAAAGAGCCGGTAACGGTGTCGTTATCGGCTGATCACAGCAGGTAATGGCGTTGCCATCATCTGTCTATCAAGGCCCGCATGGCGGCAATGCCAGTTAGTTAATCATTTTATGTGACTAAATATTCTTAATTAACGGGAGCGGTGCCAGGGTGAACGCCTCAATAGGGCTGACACCTTTGCCCTGACTGGTACCCAATAAAAAAAGAGGGAGGCATCATGCCTCCCTCACTCTGTAGCCCTTATACCTCGCGGGTTGGGACTCAAACTATCTTAACTGACTTGCATTAGGCACCTTAGCCGGATTTAATCAGAGCCACTGGCACTTGTCGAACCCGCCTATCCTGGTCTGGCCACTCATTCACACCACACTCTAAGCGCATTGGCACTCTAATTGCTTACTGGATGCCAGCGTCAATGATTTGTCTGGGGATTGAGATATGGAAATTAGTGCAAGCAGCCTGATGCAAGAGATGCAGGCGCTCAAGATCGAAGCGGGTGCCACGCCACTGGCACAGCCCGGCCGTGAGGTCACTTCTGACTTTGGTCAGTTGCTGCAGCAGGCGCTCGGCAACGTCAACGAGCTGCAAGGCGCGGCCAATGATCTGCGTACCCGTTTCGATATGGGCGACAAGTCAGTCGATCTGTCCGATGTGATGATCGCCGGCCAAAAATCCTCTATTGCTTTCGAAGCAACGGTACAGGTGCGCAACAAGATGGTCGATGCCTACAAGACCATCATGAACATGCCGGTATAAGTGATTACTGAACATCATGAAGATGTCAGCAATAAGGACATAAATCGTGGCTAATGACCAAAACGGCGACCTGCTGATGAACGATGAGGGCACTGCCGCCCTCGATGAGAATGAGCAGAAGAGTTCCGCACTCGGCTTCCTGTCCAACACCGATGTGCTGCGGCAAATCACCCTGATCCTGGGACTTGCCATCTGTCTGGCCATTGCGGTGTTTATCCTGCTGTGGGGCAAGGAGCCGGACATGCGTCCCCTCGGCACCTTTACCACCCAGGAGTTGGTCAAGACCCTCGATTTCCTCGATCAGCAGCGGATCCCCTATGAGGTGGATGGCAAGAGCGTGCTGGTCAGAGCCGAAAGATATGCTGATATCCGCCTGCGCCTGACTCGTGCCGGCCTTGCCAGCAATACCGATGCCAGCAACGATGGCGAGTCCATTCTGCTCAAGGACTCCAGCTTTGGCGTCAGCCAGCGCATGGAGACGGAGCGCCTCAAACTGAGCCGCGAGCGTCAGCTGGCGAGCGCCATCGAGCAGTTCCAGAACGTGGCCAAGGCCCAGGTGCTGTTGGCAATTCCCAAGGACAACGTGTTCGCTCGCAACGAGCGCAGGCCCAGTGCGACTGTGGTACTGAGCCTCAAGGGCAACGCCCTCGGCCAGGGGGAAGTGGACTCCATCGTCGACATGGTCGCCTCTGCCGTGCATGGCCTCGAGCCGACTCGTGTCACCGTGACCGATCAGAACGGTCGCTTGCTCAACTCGGGTTCCCAGGATCCCATCTCTGCCCAGACTCGCAAGGAGTTTGCGATGCAGCAGAGGCAGGAGGTGGAGTACAAACAAAAAATTGACGCCATTCTGATCCCCGTGCTTGGCGCCGACAATTATACGGCGGAGGTCGACCTCTCCCTCGATTTCTCCCAGCAGGAACAGACCCGCAGGACCTTCAACCCGGACCTGCCGGCCGTGCGCTCCGAGATGACCCTGGAAGAGAACAGCGCCAATGGCGGCGGTGGCATACCAGGTGCCCTCTCCAACCAGCCGCCTGCCGCCTCCAACATTCCCGAGCAGACCGCCGCAGCTGATGGTGCCAGCGCCGCGGCTTCCGGCCGCTCCCGCAAGGAGGCGACCCGCAACTTTGAACTGGATACCACAGTGAGCCATATCCGGCGCCAGATGGGGGGCATTCGCCGCATGACGGTCTCGGTCGCGGTGGATTACAAACCCGCTACCGCCGCCGATGGCAAGGTGACCCGCGAGGCGCGCAGCCAGGCAGAGCTCGATACCCTGCGCCGTTTGCTGAGCGGTGGGCTTGGCTTTGATGTGACCCGAGGTGATACGCTGGAAGTGGTCGCCATCCCGTTCAACCGGCCAGAGTTTGAGAGCGTGGCCGCCGCACCCATCTACGAGCAGCCCTGGTTCTGGCGCGCGGTGCGCATCGCCGCCTCCGTGCTGGTCATCATAGTGTTGATCGTGACAGTCGTGCGCCCCATGCTCAAACGCCTGCTCTACCCGGATGCACGTCCGGAAGGGGATCTGGACCTGGACAACAGCATAGTGCTGGGTGGGGATGACGAGCTCAGTCTGCTGGCCGCTCAGGCCGAGTCAGAGCCGGTGTTCGGGGTACGTGACGGCCATCTGAAACTGCCGGATCTGCACCGTGACGAGGACTTGCTCAAGGCGGTACGTGCGCTGGTGGCGAACGAACCTGATTTGGCCGCACAGGTCATTAAAGAATGGGTAACGAACAAAGATGCCTGAAGATAATAAGACCCAAGTCACTGGCAATGACATTACCGACAGCCAGCGCCAAATCCTGGACCAGATGAGCGGGATGGAGATGGCGGCTGTGCTGATGCTGAGCCTCAACGAAGAGGATGCCGCCCAGATCTTCCGTCATCTCGAGCCCAAGCAGGTGCAACGGCTCGGTATGTCAATGGCCTCAATGTCTGACTTCAGTCACGATCGGGTGGCGGCGGTGCACCGTCAATTCATCGACGATATCCAGAAGTACACCAACATAGGTATCGGCAGTGAAGACTTCGTGCGCAAGGCGCTGGTGGCAGCCCTTGGCGAAGACAAAGCCAGCAACCTGGTGGATCAGATCATCCTGGGTTCCGGTGCCCGTGGTCTTGATTCCCTCAAGTGGATGGATGCCCGCCAGGTAGCCAGCATCATCCAGAACGAACACCCGCAGATCCAGACCATAGTGCTCTCCTATCTGGAACCGGAGCAGTCTGCCGAGATCCTGAGTCAGTTCCCGGAGCAGGTGCGTCTGGATCTGGTGATGCGGATCGCCAACCTCGAAGAGGTACAACCGGCAGCGTTGCAAGAGTTGAACGACATCATGGAGAAACAGTTCGCCGGCGCGGCTGGCGCCCAGGCAGCCAAGATGGGCGGCCTGAAGGCGGCGGCCAACATCATGAACTACCTGGATACCAATATCGAAGGCCAGCTGATGGACTCCATCCGCGACTCGGACGAAGAGATGAGCCAGCAGATCCAGGACTTGATGTTTGTGTTCGAAAACCTCATCGATGTGGACGACCGCGGCATTCAGACCATGCTGCGGGAAGTGCCGGGGGATCTGCTGCAGCGCGCCCTCAAGGGCTCCGACGATCAGATGCGCGAGAAGATTTTCAAGAACATGTCCAAACGGGCGGCCGAAATGCTGGCAGACGATCTGGAGGCCATGGGGCCAATCCGGGTCTCCGAAGTGGAAGCGGCCCAGAAAGAGATCCTCTCCATCGCCCGCCGTCTGGCGGATGCTGGCGAGATCATGCTGAGTGCCGGTGGCGGCGAGGAGTTCCTCTAAACCATGGACTATCAACTCTACAGTTTCGCCGTGCCACATCCGGTGCTGGCGAGGAGCGCCTCTAAAGCATGAACAACAAGCTGCGTGGCTATGTACGTCCCGATGGGGAGGATGCTCGGGTTGAGGCCTGGGGCTGGCCCGAGATGGAGGTCGAGTCCGAGGTCGAGACCAATGCCCTCGGGTTGACGCCGGACTGGTATCGGCAGGAGGCAGAGGCGCCGGTTGAGGAGCCCGCAGAGGAGCCGGTCCCCAGTATCACGGCAGAAGAGCTGGAAGCGATCCGTCAGGCCGCTTGGGACGAGGGCATGGCCGAAGGCCAGGCCGCCGGCTTTGCCAAGGGGCTGGAAGAGGGCAAGCTGGAAGGCTTGCAACAGGGTCATGCCGCCGGGCTGGAGCAGGGCAAGGAGGAGGGACTGGCCATGGGCCGCGAGTTGGTGGATCAGCAACTGGCTCACTGGCAGTCACTGGTCGATCGTCTCGCTACTCCTCTCAGCGAGCTGGATCAGGCAGTGGAGCAGCAGCTCATCGCCCTGATGCTGCAGCTGACCCGCGCCCTCATCCGGCACGAGGCAGAGACGTCTCCCCGCATACTGCTAGAGGCCCTCAAACAGGGGTTGGCTTTGCTGCCTGCCGCCGAGCAGGGGGTTACCTTGATGCTGCATCCTGATGACATAACCCGGGTCGAGCAGGCGTTTGGAGTGGAAGAGTGCGCCAAGCGTCACTGGCGGCTGCAAAGTGATCCCACCCTCTCTCCTGGCGACTTGCAGCTGGCGACCGAACTCTCCAGCATTGACCTGACGCTGTCGGGACGCATCGATCAGCTGCTGCGCAACTTTTTGCGGGACAATCACGCATAACCGGCGGCGGACAGGTGTAACCACCCGCCGCCAGCATGACCCATCTCAATATCGCATTTCAGGAGGCCAGATGAGCGGCTCGTTACTCACTCGGTTGCAAGGGTATCGGGTGCGCGATATCGCGCCCAAGCCGCCTGTCGCCGGCAAGTTGACCCGGGTGGTGGGCCTCACGCTGGAAGCCATCGGTTGCCGCGCCGCCATCGGTGCCCTCTGTCGCATCGATACCCAGGATGGCATGCTGGAGGCCGAAGTGGTGGGCTTCTCCGGTGATCGTCTGTTTCTGATGCCGAGCGAGCAGCTCAAGGGGGTGATCCCCGGTGCCCGGGTGGTGCCCATCACAGAGGAGCACGGCATCCCGGTTGGTATGAACCTGCTTGGCCGGGTCATCGACGGTATCGGGCAGCCACTCGATGGCCTCGGCCCCATTCTCTCCTCCCAGACGGTGCAGTTTGCCCAGCACCGCATCAATCCGCTCTCCCGTCGTCCTATCCATCAGCCGATGGACGTGGGAGTGCGCGTCATCAACGCCGTACTGACGGTGGGTCAGGGCCAGCGGATGGGACTGTTTGCCGGTTCAGGCGTCGGCAAGTCGGTGCTGCTCGGGATGATGACCCGTGGCTCGGTGGCGGACGTGGTGGTGGTGGGTCTTATTGGTGAGCGGGGCCGGGAAGTCAAAGAGTTTATCGAAGATATTCTGGGGGAGGAGGGCCGTGCCCGCTCCGTGGTGGTGGCGGCCCCGGCCGACGCCTCGCCCCTGATGCGCCTTAAGGGGTGCGAAACTGCGCTCGCCATTGCCGAGTATTTTCGCGATCAGGGGCTTAACGTGCTGCTCTTGATGGACTCCCTCACCCGTTACGCCCAGGCCCAGCGTGAGATCGCGCTGGCGGTGGGTGAGCCGCCAGCGACCAAGGGGTATCCGCCCTCGGTATTTGCCAAATTACCGGCGCTGGTGGAGCGGGCGGGTAACGGCAGTGACGGCCAGGGTTCCATCACCGCTTTTTTCACCGTGCTGACCGAGGGGGATGACCTGCAAGACCCCATCGCCGATGCGGCGCGGGCCATCTTGGATGGTCATATCGTGTTGTCGCGCGAGCTGGCAGATGCGGGCCACTACCCGGCCATTGACATCGAAAAATCCATCAGCCGGGTCATGCCCATGGTGACCTCGCCGGAACATATGGACTTGGCGCGTACCCTCAAGCAGTTCTACTCCCTCTATCAGCAGAACCGGGATCTCATCACCATAGGCGCTTACAGCCAGGGATCGGATCCCCGCATCGATCGCGCCATCATTCAAAAACCCTATCTGGATCAGTTCTTGCAGCAGGGGATGCGCGAGGTCATTCACTACGATGAGGGCCTGCAATCCCTGCAGCTGGTGGCCATGCCCCTGATGCGTTGACGATAGGATGAAGAGGGAAGGTTGTCATGAGTAAAGGCTTGGTGATGTTGTCCGAGCGGCTGGTGGAGGCCGAACAGCAGGCGGCGCTGGCGCTGGCGAAGGCCCAGCAGGATCTGAAAATCTTCATGGAGCAGCAGGAGGCGCTCAACCAGTATCGCCAAATCTACCATCAGCAGTGGACAGATCGCGGTCTGCAGGGCATAGCTGCCCAGCAGAATGCCCAGTACCACGCCTTTATCAACAAGCTCGAGCAAGCGGCCACCCAACAGTACGAAGGTGTGCTGCAGGTGCGCCAGGCACTGGCGTTGCGGCGGGAAGAGTGGCTGGCCGCCCAGCAGAGGCGCAAGGCGTTGGAGTTGCTGCTGGCCAAGCAGGCCGGGCGTGAGCAGCAGAAGGCCCAGCGTCAGGAGCAGAAGATGCTGGATGAGTACACCATGCTGCGCCGCTTCCATCATTCTGGCCTGTAACTTGCTTTATTCTGCCCATCCAGTGTGCGCCTCACCACCATCGCGTTCGTGAGGGCCGCGCCAGAACCCGATTGTCGTCAGGGATTTTCATCATGATGCAGACACTGCTAACCCCACCCCCTCCCGTTCAGGCTGCTGCGCCTGCCGACAAGAGTGCTCCGCTCCCCCCTGTTTCCGATAGCGGCGAACGGACGCCACAGGGTGAGCCGAAAGGCGGTTTCTCCGATGTGATGGCCAAGGCTCGGACAGCGGGAGCGCCGGTGACCAAGGGCTCTCAGACGGCTGTGATGGAGCCGAAGGCCGGTGGTCAGGTCGTTACTGACCAGGTGGCCGGTGACAAACGCGCCAGTGACAAGCACGCCGATGCCAAATCTTTGGCGAATGATGCCGAAGGCACGGCGGCCATCGACGATAACAAGAAAAAAACGGAGGAGGCCGAGAGCAGTGCCTCTCCCAATGATTTCTTACAGCGCCTGCAAGATGCCCTCAAGCAGGACACCAGCCTTGTCTCCCCGACGTCCCTTAACCTGGTTGTGACCGCGCCAGCCGTGGACACGGACGGCAATATGTTGCCGCAAGAGGGGGAGGGCGCCGAAGCTGCCGACGTTCTCGTTGGCGCGGGTGACAAGCCACTTACCCTGGATGACAGGAAAGCAGCCACCGGCGCCGCCTTGCTGGCACAACAGGCAGCAAGCCTGCTCAAGGGGGAAGGGGTCGAGGTGCCGGCAGCAGAGGGCGAGGCGCAGGCCATGGAGAGCCATGCTGCCGCCATGGCCGCCAAAGGTGAGGTGAGCAAGTCTGCCGAGGCCGATGCCAGCGCCAAACCCGTCATTCCTCCCATGAGCAGCAAGGAGGGGGGCGAGAAGGCACATCCCCAACAGGCCGTGCCCACCCAGGCGACCGTCGTGTTGGAAACGGGTCAGGAACGGGCCGACACAGAGACGACTCGCTCGGCGGACAGCGCTCAGGCACGGGGCGCTGCCGAGGGGGGCGAGCAGGCCAAGGCGGCCACCGCCGCCAAGTCAGAGAGTCCGCTGGCCGCCGCTACCAGCAGCGCCACAGCGCCGGCTGCCCAGCCGCCAGCCGACCCCGAGTTGACGGTACAGCAACAGGTGCTGGCCAGCCGTGAATCCCAGGGGCCACAGGCCTCACTGAGTGCCTTGTCGGCCGGGATCAAGCAGATGGAGGCCAGTGAAGACCGCGAGTCTCCCAAGGTCAGGACCGAGGTCAAGGTGGACGTGAAGCAGAAGGTAGCCGAGTTTGGCAAAGGCAGTACCCCCGGGACCGAGTCCAGCCCCCATGACAGCAACCATAGTCAGCAGGTGCAGCAGAACAGCCAACCCCAGGCGCCCAACAACGACAGCAAGCCCACGGTCGACATAGCGGCGCGGCGCGATCCCCAGAATCTGCCACACCTCAAGCTGGCCAATCCGGAGGCGCCAGCCCAGCTGCACCAGAAGGTGAATCTGATGCTGGCGGACAAGTTGCAACAGGCGGAGATCCAGCTCGACCCCCTTGGCCTTGGCAAGATGAAGATCCAGATCCAGATTGGCGCCGACAGCCAAGCCAACGTGCACTTCGTGGTACAACATGGTCAGACCCGCGAAATGCTGGAGCAGGCCATGCCACGGCTGCGTGATATGCTGGCCGGGCAGGGCATCCAGCTCGGCCAGACCATAGTGCAACAGCAGTCGCAGCAACAGTCACAGGGTCAGTCGGCATTTGCCGGACAGGGCCAGCAAGGTCAAAAAGAGAGCGGTTCTTTTGCCGAAACAGGCCAAACTGAGGCTGAGGTCACGGCTGCAGGCCGTCGTTTGCTGATGGAATCGACAAACGACAGCGGAATTGATTTCTATGCTTGATGCCAGCCTGAGTAAGTTTATGATATCGAACAAGTTTGAGACTAGGGTGGACAAGGGATGGCAGATGATAACGAACTGACGCTGAAAGACCCGGCGGCAGGCAAGAAAAAGAAGCTGATCATGGTAGTCGCCCTGGCCGTGATTGTGCTGGGTGGCGGTGGTGCCGGTGCCTGGCTGATGCTGTCCGGTGGCGACAAGGCGGCGGAAGCCTCGGCGGAAGGGAAGGATGCCCAGCCCAAGGAGACGGCACCCCAGCCCTCGCTCTACGTAGGCATGCCGCGCCCCTTCGTGTTCAACGTCTCGGGTGGCCAGCGGGATAGACTGGTGCAGATCAAGATCCAGTTGATGGTGCGTGGCGCCGCCGATGAGACCCTGGCCAAGCAGAATATCCCCCTGATCGAAGGCACCCTGCTGCGGGTCTTCAGCGCAGCGACCAGCGAGCAGCTGATGACCTTTGAAGGCAAGGAGAAGCTGCGTAAAGATTCACTGGAAGAGAGCCGTCGGGTGCTCAATGACCTGGTTTCTTCCCCCGTTATCGAACAAGTGCTGTTTACCGGCTTTGTAATGCAATAAGGGTGATGCGTGAGCGATCTGTTAAGTCAGGACGAAATTGATGCCCTCTTGCACGGTGTCGATGATGTCGAAGAGGAAGAGATAGGCGCGGCGGGAGATCCCGGTGTCGCCCAGTTTGACTTCTCCTCTCAGGACCGCATCGTCCGTGGTCGCATGCCGACCCTGGAGCTGGTGAACGAGCGTTTTGCCCGCCACATGCGGATCAGCCTGTTCAACATGATGCGCCGCACCGCCGAGGTCTCCATCAACGGTGTACAGATGCTCAAGTTTGGCGAATACGTGCACACCCTGTTCGTGCCGACCAGCCTGAACATGGTGCGCTTCCGTCCGCTCAAGGGCACGGCCCTCATCACTATGGAAGCCCGCCTGGTGTTCATCCTGGTGGAGAACTTCTTCGGCGGTGATGGCCGTTATCACGCCAAGATCGAGGGACGCGAATTCACCCCCACCGAGCGGCGCATCATCCAGATGCTGCTCAAGCTGGTGTTCGAGGATTACAAGGATGCCTGGGCGCCCGTGATGGACGTCGGCTTCGAATACCTCGACTCCGAGGTGAACCCGGCCATGGCCAACATCGTCAGCCCCACCGAGGTGATAGTGGTGAGTTCGTTCCACATCGAGCTCGATGGCGGTGGCGGAGATTTCCACGTGGCCATGCCCTACGCCATGCTGGAGCCTATCCGCGAGCTGCTGGATGCCGGTGTGCAGAGCGACAAGGGTGACACAGATGTGCGCTGGAGCAAGGCGCTGCGTGACGAAATCATGGACGTCAAGGTCGAGCTCAGAGCCAAGCTGCTGGAAACGGATCTGACCCTGCGCGAGCTGATGGAGCTGCGACCCGGCGACATCATCCCGGTGGAAATGCCGGAGAGCCTGCTGGTCTATGTGGAAAATTTGCCCACCTTTCACGCCAAGATGGGGCGGACCAAGGAGAATGTGGCGCTCAAGATTACCGACAAACTCAAACGCCCGGAAGGGGTCAAGACAGAGATGCATCTGGTGACCCGGGGCGGCATACGCATCGATGGTGAGGCCGAGCTGGAAGAGCTCGAGCGCAGCATCGAAGATCAACAGCGATAAACAGGGACTGCCTGTCACGACAGACGGTCATGAAGCAGCATAAGGAAGCAAGATGAGCGGAACTGATGAAGAGGATCTGATGGCGGACGCCTGGGCAGCCGCACTGGAAGAGCAGGTGGTTGCCGAAGCCAAGCCTGCTCCCCTAGAGGAGTTGACCGATGACGCCCCTATCAGTGCCGAGGAGCGGCGCAAGCTCGACACCATACTCGACATTCCGGTCACCATTGCCATGGAGGTGGGCCGCAGCCAGATCAGCATCCGCAACCTGTTGCAGCTGAACCAGGGCTCAGTAGTGGAACTGGATCGGGTGGCTGGCGAGCCGCTGGACGTGCTGGTCAACGGTACCCTGATCGCCCACGGTGAGGTGGTGGTGGTGAACGACAAGTTCGGTATCCGTCTGACTGACGTTATCAGTCAGATTGAAAGGATCAAGAAACTCAAATGACCAGAACCATTGCGCTGACCGGTGTCATCATCAATCAGGCCGAAAGGATCACAACACTCAAATGATCCGCGCGTTTCCGTTACTGCTGTTGTCCCTCCCTGCACTGGCCAATCCCGGTGCGGGGGTCAATCCCCCCAGCCTCACCTCTTGGCTGCTCTCCAGTCTGATGGTCATAGGCCTCATTCTGGTGCTGGGCTTTCTGCTCAAGAAGAGCAAGATAGCCACCGCCATGGGGGGCGGCCATATGCGGGTCATCGCCAGCTTGCCGGTGGGCTACAAGGAGAAGCTGCTGGTGGTCAAGGTGGGCGAACAGCAGCTGCTGATCGGGGTGACGCCGCAGCAGGTCAACTTCCTCTATCGCCTGGAGGCGCCGCTGGACGAGAGCCAGCCCCAGGCGTTTTCCCAGCAGCTTGGCAAATTGATGGGCAAGCATGAAAAAAACTAACCGCTTATGGTCACAGCTTGGACTGCTGGTCGGCCTGTTGGCCCCCCTGGTTCTGTTTTCGCCGCTGGCGCTGGCCCAGGGTGGCATGTCGGCTGTGACCATCAAGACCATGGCGGATGGCAGTCAGGAATACAGCCTGACCCTGCAAGTGCTGGCGCTGATGACGGCGCTCTCCTTCTTGCCGGCCATGGTCATCATGATGACCTCGTTTACCCGCATCATCGTAGTGTTGGGCATACTGCGCCAGGCAATCGGTCTGCAGCAGAGTCCCTCCAACCAGGTGTTGATCGGTATCGCCCTCTTCATGTCGTTTTTCATCATGTCGCCCGTGCTGGATCGCATCAACAACGAGGCGCTGCAGCCCTATCTGGCCGAGACAATCCAGGCCAAGGAGGCGCTGGAGAAGGCCGAACTGCCCATCCATCAATTCATGCTGGCTCAGACCCGGATCAAGGATCTCAACACTTTCATGGAGATAGCCAACGTGCAGGTAGATAAGCCTGCCGATGTGCCGTTGCGGGTGTTGATCCCGGCGTTCGTCACCAGCGAGCTGAAGACAGCCTTCCAGATAGGCTTCATGCTGTTTTTGCCCTTCCTGGTGATCGATCTGGTGGTGGCCAGTATCCTGATGGCCATGGGGATGATGATGCTCTCTCCTATGCTGGTCTCCCTGCCATTCAAATTGATGCTGTTTGTCATGGTGGATGGCTGGAACCTGATCCTGGGCTCCCTAGCCAACAGCTTCGGGCTGGGAGCGGGATGATGCTCTCTTTCAATCAGGTGCTGGTCTCCCTGCCATTCAAATTGATGCTGTTCGTCATGGTGGATGGCTGGAGCCTGATCCTAGGCTCCCTGGTCAACAGCATCGGGCTGGGTGCCGGTGGTTAACTCGGGCAAACGCAAGGAGCAGGCAGCATGAGTCCGGAAACCTTTATTGATGTCTTTCGCGAGGCGCTCTGGCTGGTGACCATCATGGTGTGCGCCGTGATCCTGCCCAGCCTGTTTGTCGGCCTGTTGGTGGCCATCTTTCAGGCCGCGACGTCCATCAACGAACAGACCCTGAGCTTCCTTCCCCGTCTCATCGTTACCCTGTTTGCCCTGGGGGCGGGCGCACACTGGGGCTTGCAGAGTCTGATGGACTTCTTTCTGCTGATGGTGAGCCAAATTCCCGAGGTGGTGGGATGATCCATGCCCGGCAAGCGCCTGGGACCTCTTCTGGCGGCTCGCTGATGGCGACCTGCCACGCCATTCCCGGGGTAGTGAGATGACCTACACGACTGCTCTCATCATGGAGTGGTTGTCTTCCATTCTCTGGCCGCTGGCACGGGTGAGCGGTCTGTTGATGGTGATGGCGGTGTTTGGCAGTCGTCTGACTCCGGCCCGCATTCGTATCGGGTTGGCGCTGGCGCTGACCTTCATGATCGCCCCCCTGCTGCCCCCGATGCCCAAGATAGAGCTGTTCTCCGTCGGCAGTTTTTTGGTGCTGACCCAGCAGTTACTCATCGGCATTGCGCTTGGCCTCATGACCCAGTTTCTGATGGAGAGCTTCGTCATGGCCGGTCAGATCATCGCCATGCAGACCAGTTTGGGCTTTGCCACCCTGGTGGATCCCATGAATGGCCAGTCGGCCCCCGTGGTGGGCCAGTTCTACCTGATGCTGGCGACCCTGGTGTTTCTGGCGGTGGATGGTCACCTCATCATGCTGCGCATGGTGGTGCTGAGCTTTGATACCTTGCCGGTCTCAGATGCCGGGCTCACCCTGCCCGCCATCCGCAGTCTGGCCGGATTCCTGGGGGTCATGTACCAGGCCTCGCTGGTGATGGCGCTGTCGGCCATCATCGCACTGCTGCTCATCAACTTTGCGTTCGGCGTCATGACACGGGCAGCGCCACAGCTCAACATCTTCAGCATAGGTTTTGCGGTCAGCATGATGTCCGGACTGCTTATTCTGTGGCTCACCATCGGTGGCTTCCTCGGCCATTTCGACTCCATGTGGGAGCGGGTGCAGGAGACCAGTTGCGAGCTCATCAACGTCCAGTGCTTCGGTGGTCAGAGTGGCTGATTGCGTACAGCCGGGTAGTGAACGACTCGATTCCCTCCGGGGGCGAGCACAACTGAGCAAGCGCCAGCGTGTCGGAGGTCAACAGCATGGCTGATACCGATCAGGAACGTACCGAACAACCCACGGGCAAACGACTGCAACAGGCCCGGGAAAAAGGGCAGATTGCACGCTCCAAGGAGTTGGGTACCGCCAGCGTGCTGTTGGCGGCTGTTTTTGGTCTCTTGATGATCAAGGAGAGCCTGGCCGGCGCCATGGTCAAGATCCTCACCATAGGTTTCACCCTCGATCGGGATCAGGCCTTCGATCCCAACGCCATGGGGGTCATGCTTCCCGCCCTGTTGAGGGAGCTGATGTATCCGCTCGGCCTGCTGTTCATGCTGGTGGCCATCGCGGCTTTCGTCGGCAACACCCTGATGGGGGGCATGAATTTCTCCTCCGAAGCCATGCTGCCCAAGTGGAGCAAGCTGAGCCCGCTCAACGGTCTCAAGCGGATGTTCGGGGTGCAGTCTCTGGTTGAGCTTATCAAGTCCATCGCCAAGGTGGTGTTCATCACCCTGTTTGCCTGGTGGATGCTGTCGAGCCAGTTCAACCACTTGCTCAACCTCTCCCTGGAGGGTTATCCGGGCGGCATCATAGATGCGCTGGATCTGCTGCTGTGGATGCTGATCATCCTCTGTTGCGCCCTCATCCCCATCGTGGCCATAGACGTGCCGTTCCAGCAGTGGAATCACATGCGCCAGCTCAAGATGACCAAGCAGGAGATCAAGGACGAGTTCAAGGACAGCGAGGGCAAGCCCGAGGTGAAGGGGCGGATCCGCCGCTTGCAGATGGAGATGGCGATGCGCCGCATGATGGGAGATGTGCCCAAGGCGGATGTGGTCATCACCAACCCGACCCACTACTCGGTGGCACTCAAATATGACACCGACAAGCCGGGCGCCGCCCCCAAGGTAGTGGCCAAGGGTACTGACGAAATCGCGATGAAGATCAGGGAGATAGCAAGGGAATACGAGATCCCCACCATGCCCTCTCCCGGGCTCACCCGTGCCATCTTTCACTCCACCGAGATAGGTCACGAGATACCGGAAGGGTTGTTTGCCGCGGTGGCTCAGGTGCTGGCCTATGTGTATCAGCTCAAGAAGTTCCGCCGTGGTCGTGGCCGGCGCCCCAATCCGCTCGCCAACGAGCTGCCCATTCCGCCTGAATTCCGCAAATGACAAACTTCTGACACAGTCAAAATAAAATCATTTAAAATCAATGTATTGAATTGTTGGCTTGATGTTTGCTTTAATCTTGTACCAGCGGTTTGAGATTGAGAAAAACGATGAAATTCCAGGCTTCATTGGGCCGATTGAAAGAGCACAGGGGATTGCTGACCAAGGGGATGGGGACACCGCTGTTGGTGCTGGCGTCTCTGGGTATGGTTGTTCTGCCCATACCGCCGCTGATGCTGGATGTACTCTTTTCCTTCAATATTGCGCTTTCTATTGTGGTGCTGCTGGTCGCCGTTTATACCCGACGCCCCCTCGAATTTGCCGCCTTTCCAACCGTCTTGCTGCTTGCCACCTTGCTGCGTCTGGCGCTCAACGTGGCGTCAACCCGGGTGGTTTTGCTGGAAGGCCACAACGGGAGTGCGGCGGCCGGTCATGTGATCGAGGCATTTGGCAACGTGGTGATCGGCGGCAACTATGCCGTCGGCATCATCGTCTTTACGATCCTGATGATCATCAACTTCGTGGTGATTACCAAGGGGGCCGGGCGGATTGCCGAGGTGAGCGCCCGCTTTACCCTGGATGCCATGCCAGGCAAACAGATGGCCATAGATGCCGATTTGAACGCCGGCCTCATCAACCAGGAAGAGGCGAAGAAGCGTCGCCAGGACGTGACTCAGGAAGCCGACTTCTACGGCTCCATGGACGGTGCCTCCAAGTTTGTCAAAGGGGATGCCATCGCGGGCATCATGATCCTCTTTATCAACATCATCGGGGGCTTCATTATCGGCATGATGCAGCACCAGCTCACCTTCAGTGAATCGGCCGAAATCTATACCCTGCTGGCTATCGGTGACGGTCTGGTCGCGCAGATCCCCTCTCTGCTGCTCTCCATCGCGGCAGCCATTATAGTGACCCGGCAGAACACGGATCAGGATATGGGCACAGCGGTGTTGGGTCAGCTGTTTGACAATCCCAAGGCGCTGATCATCTCGGCTGGCATCCTGCTGATGATGGGGCTGGTACCCGGCATGCCGCACTTTGCCTTCCTGAGCTTGGGGGCCCTCTCGGCTGCCGGTGCCTGGTGGCTGCTGCGCCGCGAGAAGCGGGCCGCCGCCAAGGCTGCCAAGGGCCAACTGATGCCCACCACGGCCGATCAACCCCATGAGCAGAAGGAGTTGAGCTGGGACGATGTGCTGCCGGTGGACATCATAGGGCTGGAGGTGGGCTATCAACTTATCCCGCTGGTGGATCGCAATCAGGGCGGGGAACTGCTCAACCGGATCAAAGGGGTGCGCAAGAAACTCTCCCAAGAGCTCGGCTTTCTGGTGCCTGCCGTGCACATTCGCGACAATCTGGATCTCGCGCCCAACCAATATCGCATCACCTTGATGGGGGTCAGTACCGGCGAGGCCAATGTTTACCATGATAAGGAGATGGCCATCAATCCGGGTCAGGTGTTCGGCCAGATCCAGGGCATCGCCACCCAGGATCCCGCCTTCGGGCTGGAGGCTGTGTGGGTCGCCAAGGAGCAAGTCTCCCAGGCCCAGACTCTCGGCTATACAGTGGTGGATACCGCCACCGTGGTCGCCACTCACCTGAGTCAGATCCTCTCCAACCATGCCGCCCTGCTGCTGGGTCATGACGAAGTGCAACAGCTGCTCGATATGATAGGGAAGCATCAGAACAAGCTGGTGGAAGGACTGGTTCCTGAAGTCATCAGCATGGGTAACCTGGTGAAGGTATTGCAGAACTTGCTCAATGAAGGCGTGCCAATCCGTGATATGCGCACTATCCTGCAGACCCTGGTGGAATACGCCCCGCGCAGTCAGGATCCCGAAGTGCTGACGGCCGCCTGCCGTATCGCCCTGCGTCGCCTGATCGTGCAAGAGATTGCCGGTCCGGACCCCGAGCTGCCGGTGATCACCTTGGCACCAGAATTGGAACGTATATTGCATCAATCCCTGCAGGCAGGGGGTGGTGATGGCGCTGGCATAGAGCCGGGCCTGGCAGAGCGGATGCAACGTTCGCTGGTGGAAGCCACTCAACGACAAGAACTGGAAGGCCAACCGGCCGTGCTTCTGACATCAGGGATACTGCGCAATACCCTGGCGAAATTTGTCAAGAATGCCATTCCTGGATTGCGCGTTCTGTCTTATCAGGAAGTGCCTGATGACAAGCAAATCCGCATCGTCAGTGCGGTAGGACAGAACTAGTTAGCGGAGATGACGGGTGAAGATTAAGCGGTTTTTTGCCAAGGACATGCGAACGGCTCTGGCCGAGGTCAAGGAGACTCTCGGGCCCGACGCCGTCATCATGTCCAACAAGAAGGTCACTGGTGGGGTGGAGATAGTCGCCGCTGTCGATTATCAATCCCAGGTCCTGGGGCCCACAGATGCGCCGGTTCGCCGTCAGTTGAACGATGAGAGCGTCAATATCTCGTCTGCCGGACGGCAGATGACCCGTCCTGTGCCCAGCCAGGCCCAGGAGCAGAACGAACACTATGCCGATACCCTGGCTGCCCTGTTGGCGCGTCAACAGAAGTTGAACCCGGCCAATCCGGCCGGTCTTAAGGGGGCGGCACCCGTTGCCGCCGCTGGTTCAGCTCCCCGCACGCTGGCCGAACAGGGTCAGTGGGGGGCGGCTCCCGAGCCTACCAAGCCCAAAGCCAGAGCGGCGACCCCAGGTCGTGCTCCCCAACCTGCGCCGCGAGAGCAGGAGATGGAAGGGATGCGCAAGGAGATGGCCAGCATTCGCAAGCTGCTTGAGCACCAGATCTCCGGACTGATGTGGCAGGAAGTGGAACGCCGTGAACCGATGCGGGCCCTGCTCATCAAGGAGCTCAAGAAGATAGGCTTTGACGATGCGTTTGCCGATCAGCTGGCGGGCCTCATCCCTGAGGACATGTCCATCCATCAGGCCATGGCGCAGCTGGCCGAGGTGTTGACCGCCCAGCTCAAGATCAGCGAAGACGATATTTTACGTCAGGGTGGGGCGGTTGCCCTGCTCGGACCGACCGGGGTGGGTAAGACCACCACCATCGCCAAACTGGCGGCGCGGTTTGCCATGAAGTATGGCGCCGAGCAGGTGGCGCTTATCACCACGGATAACTACCGGATCGGGGCCCACGAGCAATTGCAGACTTATGGTCGCATCATGGGGTGTCCGGTACGTCAGGTACGGGATGCCGAGGAGCTGGCCAATGCGCTCTATCAGTTCCGCCATCGCCGGTTGGTATTGATCGATACCGCCGGGGTGGGTCAGCGGGATATCCGTCTGACCGAGCAGCTCGATACCCTGGTCAAGAATGCCAAGGTACGCATCCGCAGCTACTTGGTGATGTCCGCGACTTCCCAGCGTCGGGTGATGCAGGAGGCGGTGGACCACTTCCGGCGTATCCCATTAAGCGGCTGCATACTTACCAAATTGGATGAGAGTCTGAATCTGGGCGAAGTGATTAACGTGTGTATCCAGAATGCACTGCCCATCAGCTATATCACTGATGGGCAAAGGGTTCCGGAAGATATCCAAGTTGCCAATGCGGCACAGCTCGTCGGAGCGGCCATGGGCTCGCTGGAGCGGGAAACAGAAGAACCCTATTTCTGGGGTGCAGGCTTTGGCGAGGCCGAAGATTCGGAGTTTTATGAGTAACATGTATATGGATCAGGCGAGTGGTCTGCGCAAAATGCGTCAAAACAATCGAGTAAAAGTGATCGCCGTTTCCGGTGGCAAGGGGGGCGTGGGCAAGACCAACGTGACCCTGAACGTGGCAGGCGCCATGGCCGCACAAGGCAAACGGGTGATGGTGCTGGACGCCGACCTTGGCCTTGCTAACGTTGACGTCATGCTGGGGTTGCGGGTACATCGTAACCTCTCCCATGTGCTGGCCGGTGAGTGCACCATAGACGACATCATAGTCGAGGGTCCCTACGGCATGATGATAGTGCCGGCCACATCAGGCACCCAGTCTATGGTCGAGCTCTCTGCGGTGCAGCATGCCGAACTGATCCGCGCCTTCAGTGAGATGAAGACCCAAGTTGACATACTGCTGGTGGATACAGCGGCGGGGATCTCCGACATGGTGCTGAGCTTCACCCGCGCCGCCCAGGACATCATGATAGTGGTGTGCGATGAGCCGACCTCCATCACGGATGCCTACGCGCTGATCAAGATCCTCTCCAAGGATCATGGCGTGTTTCGCTTCAAGGTGGTGGCCAACATGGTGCGCAGCCTGCGCGAAGGGCAGGAGCTCTACGCCAAGCTGACCCGGGTCACAGATCGCTTTCTGGATACCTCGCTGGAGCTGGTAGCGTGTGTACCTTACGACACCAACCTGCGCGCCGCCGTGCGCAAGCAGAAGCTGATTGTCGAAGCTTTCCCCAAGTCACCTGCGGCGCTGGCGTTTCGCGCCCTCGCCAACAAGGCGGCAAGCTGGCCCATTCCTAACCAACCCGGTGGTCATCTCGAATTTTTCCTGGAAAATTTGCTGCAAAGGCCGGTCATAGCACAGGAAGGTTCCCGTGAATAAAGCCCAAGCGTACTTGCGTCATCAGGATTCCTATGTGCTGGTCGAGCGTCATGCTCCGCTGGTGAAACGGATTGCCCAGCATTTGTTGGCTCGCCTGCCAAGCAGTGTCTTGCTGGATGACCTGATCCAGGCAGGTATGATTGGGCTGCTCGAAGCCTCCCGCAACTTTGACGGCAGCAAGGGCGCCAGTTTTGAAACCTACGCAGGGATCCGCATCCGTGGCTCCATGCTCGACGAGATCCGGCGGGGGGACTGGGTGCCACGTTCGGTGCACCGCAATAGCCGCTCCATCGCTGAAGCCATCGAAAATGTTGAACAAGCGCACGGTCGTGATGCCCGTGATACCGAGGTTGCTGCCCAGATGGGGGTCAGTCTCGGCGAGTATCACACCATGCTGCAGGATGTCTCCTGCGGCAAGATCATCGGTATCGAGGATCTGGGGGTCAGCGAAGATGTGATAGGTCATCCCGATGACGCAGCAGGCAACAATGGGTTTGACGAGCTGGCGGCCGAGCGTTTTCAGGGCGCGTTGGCCGAACACATAAGCCGTCTGCCGGAACGGGAAGCACTGGTCCTCTCCCTTTACTACGATGAAGAACTGAACTTGCGTGAAATAGGCGAGGTATTGAACGTTAGCGAGTCTCGTGTGAGCCAGATACACAGTCAGGCGATGCACAGATTACGCGCTCGTTTAAGAGATTGGCATGTATAAGTGTTTGTACTGGCTACACTGAAACAAAACTCTAAGGCATAATCCGCATAATAAAACCTGCGATCTGCATCATGTAAGTGAGCCGCTATAGCGGCTATTTAGGAGGGAATTTTGGACAAGAACATGAAAATCCTCATTGTTGACGATTTTTCAACGATGCGCCGGATTATCAAGAACTTGCTGCGTGACCTGGGATTTAACAATACCCACGAAGCAGATGATGGCAACACGGCCTTGCCAATGTTGAAAAATGGTGATTTTCAGTTTGTCGTCACCGACTGGAACATGCCCGGTATGCAAGGCATTGACTTGCTCAAGGCTATTCGTGTCGATGACAAGCTCAAACATCTGCCGGTACTGATGGTGACCGCTGAAGCCAAGCGCGAACAGATCATTGAAGCCGCTCAGGCGGGCGTCAATGGCTACATAGTCAAGCCTTTCACCGCTGCAACGCTCAAAGAGAAACTCGACAAAATCTTTGAACGAATCGGCTAAGGAGCAGCATGGATGAAGGCCAAAACGAGTGCAATGATTTCGCTCGATCAGGCAAGGATGCTTGTTGCCCATCTGGAGAAAGGCGAATTTGAACAGGCCGATACTATCATCGCAGATGCATGTGCTCCCAATGCGGCAGCTCTGTTTGACAAAGTGGGTCAACTGACCCGACAACTGCACAGCTCCTTACAAGATTTCCGGCTGGATTCCCGGATCCCCGACCTGGCAACCCATGAAATTCCTGATGCCCGAGAACGTCTCAGCTACGTCATCGACATGACAGACAAGGCAGCCAACCGCACCATGGATGCGGTGGAAGCCAGTTTGCCGATTGCCGACCGGCTCAACGACAATATTCAGTTGGTTATGCCCAACTGGAATGCCCTGATGAACAGGGACATGAATGTCGGGCAATTTAAGTCTTTATGTCACCAACTGGATGATTTCATTAAGGCTTCTGAATCTGATGCCGATAAATTACGGCAACTGCTGACAGAGATCCTGATGGCGCAAGATTTTCAGGATTTGACCGGCCAGATGATCCGCAAGGTCATCAAGTTGGTGCAGGAAGTTGAAACTAAATTAATAGAAATGCTGACTATGTTTGGTGAGGCATCTGTTGAGCATTCATCTCGCAGCCTTCCTGTAAGCCGGATTGAAGCTGAAGGCCCCATCATGAACCCGGAGACTCGTTCCGATGTGGTCAATGGTCAGGATGATGTGGACGATCTGCTGTCTAGCCTGGGATTTTAATGGAGTGACGCATGGCCTTCGAAGTTGATGAAGACATACTGCAAGACTTTTTGGTCGAAGCATCCGAAATATTGGAACAGTTGTCCGAACAACTGGTCGACTTGGAAAAGCGACCCGATGACAAGAATCTGTTGAATGCCATATTTCGCGGCTTCCATACCGTCAAAGGCGGCGCCGGTTTTCTCTCTCTGGGTGAGTTGGTAGACGTGTGTCACGGTGCCGAAAACGTGTTCGATATCTTGCGCAATGGCAAGCGAACCGTCACGGCGGAATTGATGGATGTCATTTTGCAGGCGCTGGATGCCATCAATGTGATGTTTGCCCAGGTGCAAAATCGAGAACCGCCGAGCCCTGCTTCCGCTGAAATTTTGCATGACCTGCATGAGCTCTGCAAACCTGAAGGGCAGGAGCAGTTGTTGACTGCCTCGGCAGGCAATAGTGCGCCTGTAGAAACTGCGACATCTGCTGACGAGGTGAGCGCGGCTCCTGAGCCTGAAGCGGTTGCCGAACCCGTGGCCGTCAATGGTGGCGGCTCCATCGATGAAATCTCAGCCGATGAGTTCGAGCGCTTGCTCGATGAACTCCACGGCGTCGGCGGAGCCCCGACGCCGGTTGCGAGCCCCGCGCTGACTGGTACGGGCGATATCACAGATGATGAGTTTGAAGCCTTGCTCGACCAGCTGCATGGTCAGGGTCAGCATAGCGGCGCACCTGAGATCAACCCGTTGAAGTCGGTGCAAAAAGAGGTTGACGAGCTGATCGATGATGATGAATTCGAACGCCTGCTCGATGAATTGCATGGTCGTGGTCAAGGGCCAAAAACCAGCATCACGCCCCCTGTTGCACCAACAGTCGCAGCGCCGGTGCCAGCCGCCGTCGCCAAGCCAACACCAGCCCCCAAACCAGCTGCTGCGCCGGTTGCTGCCGCTAAACCGGCACCAGCCCCCGTCAAGCAAGCCGCTGCGCCAGCAGAGAATGCGGTGCAAAGCGATACCACTGTGCGGGTGGATACCAAAACACTAGACGTCATCATGAACATGGTGGGTGAACTGGTGCTGGTACGGAATCGTCTGGTGAGCCTTGGGATCGCCAGCAACGATGAGGACATGTCAAAAGCGGTTGCCAACCTGGATGTGGTAACGGCAGACCTGCAAGGCGCCGTGATGAAGACGCGCATGCAGCCTATCAAGAAAGTATTCGGTCGTTTCCCCCGGGTTGTGCGCGATTTGGCCCGCACCCTCAAGAAAGATATTGAGCTGGTGATGGTCGGGGAAGAGACAGATCTGGACAAAAACCTGGTCGAAGCCCTGGCCGATCCGCTTGTTCACCTGGTGCGTAACTCATGTGACCATGGGGTTGAGATGCCGGATGTACGGGAAAAAGCGGGCAAGCCACGGCAGGGCACCATTACCCTGAGCGCCTCCCAGCAGGGTGATCACATTCTGCTTTGCATCGAAGACGATGGCGCAGGCATGGATCCGGAAAAGCTCAAGTCCATCGCTATCAATCGTGGCGTTCTGGATGCAGACACTGCGGCCCGCATGAGCGACAGCGATGCCTATAACCTGATTTTTTCTCCCGGTTTCTCGACCAAGTCTGAGATTTCCGATATTTCTGGCCGCGGTGTCGGCATGGATGTGGTGAAGACCAGCATAGTGAGCCTCAACGGCTCTGTGCATATTGACTCTGCCTGGGGTAAGGGCACTCGCCTCGAGATCAAGGTGCCCTTGACCTTGGCTATCTTGCCTACGCTGATGGTGGAAGTGGGTGAGCAGACATTTGCCTTGCCGCTGGGGTGTGTGAACGAGATTTTCCATCTGGACCTCAAGAAGGCCAACATGGTCGACGGTCAGCTCACCATCATAGTGCGCGACAAGGCCATCCCTCTCTTCTACCTGCACAAGTGGCTGGTAAAAGGGACAAACAAGAAATCACGGCAGGATACGGGCCATGTGGTCATAGTGCAGATTGGCACTCAGCAGATAGGCTTTGTCGTGGATAATCTGATTGGCCAGGAAGAGGTGGTGATCAAGCCACTGGACAACCTGCTGCAAGGAACCCCGGGCATGGCCGGGGCTACCATCACCAGCGATGGTGGTATTGCACTCATTCTGGATGTGCCGAGTCTGCTCAAAGCATATGCGCGTAGACATTGATAGCTCAGGCCCAAGGAGTTAGAAAAATAACAATGGCAGTTAAGGTATTAGTTGTCGACGACTCGAGCTTCTTCCGCCGCCGGGTCAGTGAGATCATCAATCAGGATCCTATGCTGACGGTGATCGATACGGCCCAGAATGGACGGGAAGCGGTAGACAAAGCACTGGCTCTACGGCCTGATGTGATCACCATGGACATAGAGATGCCCGTGATGGATGGCATCAGCGCCGTGCGCGAGATCATGGCCAAGTGCCCCACTCCGATCCTGATGTTCTCCTCGCTGACCCATGAAGGGGCCAAGGCCACCCTCGATGCCTTGGATGCGGGAGCCCTCGATTTCCTGCCCAAGAAGTTCGAAGATATAGCCCGTGACAAGGACGAAGCAGTTCGCTTGTTGCAACAGCGGGTCAAGGAAATATCGCGCAAGCGTTTCCTGATGGGGGCCAGCGCCCGGCCAAAAGCGCCTGAACCTGCTGCTCGCAGCCCACTGGTCGGTTCGTTGCCACGTCCTGGCGATCGTCAGGTCGAGCCACCGCGAATCGTACCGGTTGCCGCGTTTAAACGCAGCGGGAAAACTTACCAGCTGGTGGCTATTGGTACCTCTACTGGTGGTCCGGTGGCGCTGCAAAATGTGCTGACCAAATTACCGGGTGATTTTCCTCATCCGATTCTGCTGATCCAGCACATGCCGGCAACCTTTACCGCTGCATTTGCCGCTCGCCTCAACGGTTTGTGTCAGATAGGGGTCAAGGAGGCGGAGGATGGTGATGTACTCAAACCTGGTCACGCCTATCTGGCGCCGGGTGGCAAACAGATGTTGCTGGAAGGGCGCGGAGTCGGTGCTCGCATCCGGATCGTCGATGGCAATGACAAGGTTAACTACAAGCCTTGCGTGGACATCACCTTCGCATCGGCAGCCAAGACTTATGCCGACAAGGTGCTCGCCATCGTATTGACCGGCATGGGGGCGGATGGCAGGGATGGGGCGCGTCTGCTCAAGGAGCAAGGATCCACCATCTGGGCCCAGGATGAAGCCTCGTGCGTCGTATACGGTATGCCACAAGCCGTCGCCAAGGCAGGTATCGCCACTGAGTCACTGCCGCTGGATCGGGTAGCACAACGTATCCTGGTGGAGCTGGGTCGCTAAAGATGAGCATGTTTGGCCTGATCCTGGCTCTGGGAGCCATTGCCATTGCCCAGCTATGGCATGGTGGAACCCTGCTCACCCTGCTCGACGGACCGGCATTTGTCATCGTTGTTGGTGGTACTTGGGGGGCCGTCATTTTGCAGACACCGCGCAAATATCTGCTCGAGGCGATCAGGCAGCTGCGCTGGATGTTGCTCCCCCCGGGTTGGGATCTGCTCAATCAGGCCGAACGGTTGCAGGGATGGGCGGTGTTCGCTCGCCAGCAGGGCCTGCTGGCGCTGGAAAATCAGGCTGATCAGGAAAGTGACGAGTTCACCCGCCAGGGGCTCACCATGATAGTGGATGGAGTGTCGATTGAGGATATTCGCATGTTGCTGGAAGCGGATATCGACATCGAGCAGGAGCGTAACGAGCACTCGGCCCGGGTATTTGAGGCCATGGGGGGATATAGTCCGACCATTGGTATCATAGGCGCCGTGATGGGTCTGATCCAGGCCATGTTCAATCTGGAGGATCCGGCAGCCCTCGGCGCCGGCATTGCCGTTGCCTTTGTTGCCACCATTTACGGGGTCGGCTTTGCCAACCTCTTTTATCTGCCGATTGCCAACCGCCTGCGCGCCTTTCATTATCATTACGCCCTGTTCCAGGAGATGACCCTGGAAGGATTGATGGCGATTGCCCACGGTGAGAATGGCCCGCAGGTTGAACGGCGGTTGAAGGCTTATCTGAAAGGAGAGTAGCCATGCGCAAGCGCTATCGTTTGCATCTGCAAGGTCGAGAACATCTCGATCGCTGGCTGGTTTCCTACGCCGACTATATGACGCTGATCTTTGCGCTGTTTGTGGTGCTCTATTCGGTGGCCCTGGTCAACAAAGATAAATATCGCGCCGTCATCGACGGCATGACCCAGGCGTTCAACGTCATGCAGCCACGCAGTGATGGCCTGCTGGAAGGGCAGGGACAGTCGCTGTTGAACAACGAGATATCGGCCGCACCCTCAGTGCTGGAGAGTGCTATGCCACCTTCCCCCTCCCTTGTTCCCATCTCCGGTGTGCCCATCAAACAAGATGGTATGGCTCTTGCGAAGATAGATACGCAACTGAAAGAGAGCATGAGCGCTCTGATCGAGGCCGGGGTGGTCAAGCTTACGCTGGACGACAACTGGCTGACGGTCGAGTTGAGCTCGGGTCTCTTGTTTGGCAGCGGCAGTGCTTTTATGAGCACCAATGCCTACCCTGTGCTCAATACGCTTTCAGGTATTCTGAAACCGGTCGATAACTATGTGAGAGTGAGAGGCTATACAGATAACCAGCAGATAAATAATGAAATTTTTCGCTCCAACTGGACGCTGTCTGCGGCAAGGGCCGAAGCCGTGCTCACCGCTCTCATCGCCAAGGGCATAGCACCACAGCGGCTTGCCTACGAGGCATACGGGGAGTTTTCTCCCTTTGCCGAGAATGACAGCGAACAGGGACGCTTACAGAATCGCAAGGTGGTGGTCGCTATTTCCAAGTTCGCATGGACGCCACCCGCAGCTCCCGCCAAGACTGTGATGGTGGCGCCGGTTCCTGCAGTGCAGCAGGCGGTAGAGGCAGGCGAGGTCAAGGTGATCACTCTGCCAGGTGGCGGCATACGTATAACAACAAGGCAGGATTGATACAGTGATTGTTTGGACGGTTGCCAACCAAAAAGGTGGGGTCGGTAAAACCACCACAGTAGTCGCGTTAGCCGGTATCCTGGCCCAGCGTGGCCAGCGGGTGCTATTGATTGACACCGATCCCCATGCTTCCCTGACCTCTTATCTCGATTTTGACTCGGATCGGCTGGACGGTACCCTCTATGAGCTGTTTCAGGCCGTCAAACCGACGGCCGAGCTAGTCAATAAACTGACGCTGCGAACCAAGTTTGACAACATCCACCTGCTGCCTGCCTCCATTACCCTTGCCACTCTGGATCGGGTGATGGGCAACCGGGAAGGCATGGGGTTAGTGATCAAGCGTGCCCTGCTGCGGATTCATGATCAGTATGACTATGTGCTCATCGACTGTCCGCCTGTGCTGGGGGTCATGATGGTCAACGCCCTGGCAGCCTGCGATCGGATCCTGGTGCCGGTTCAGACTGAGTTCCTGGCCCTAAAGGGGTTGGAGCGGATGATGAAGACCTTCGAAATCATGCAGCGATCCAAGCGGGAGAAGTTCCGCTTCACCGTGATCCCCACCATGTTTGACAAGCGTACCCGCGCCTCTCTGATGACACTGAAGTCCATCAAGGATCAACATGGGGATGCGGTATGGAACGCCGTCATCCCCATAGACACCAAGTTTCGGGATGCCAGCTTGCTCCACATTCCCCCTTCTATTTATTCGCCGAGCAGTCGCGGCACATATGCCTATGAGACCTTGCTCAACTATCTTGATGCCCAGGAGCGTCAACGTGCTCATGAGGTGGCATCATGAGAGACACAACCCAAGTGAGGGCCATGGATGATTACTTCCACTCCCTGTTGCTGGATGAGGCGCTGTTGCCTGATCTGCCAGAGGAGCCGGAACCTGCGCCCGCGATCCGGCTGCAACGCCAGCCTCAGGCACAGTCCGAGGTGGTGGTACAACCCTATCTGGAGGCCGATGAGCGACTCGAGCAACTGAGCGAGCTGCTTGCCCAAGTGGGGCAGGTGCAGTTTGAAATGGACGCGCTGAGCCATGAAGAGGTGAGCAGCGAGCCGCTGCAGATCGAGGTCGAAGATACCTTGCTGCTCGTTGAACCAGTATGGCTGGAGGAGATGCCAGCCCCTGCGATGACAGAGCCGTCGACGCTGGTGATGACAGAGACTGCGGTGGAACTGGCCCCTCAGGCAGAGGCCGCCCCATCGACTTGGGAGAATATCGATACCGGTAAGGAGTTTCAGGCGCTCTTTTTCGACGTCGCCGGGGTTACCTTTGCGGTGCCCCTGACCGAGCTTGGCGGTATCCATCAGATGGGAGAGGTCTCATCACTGTTCGGTCAGCCGGATTGGTATCGTGGCATCATGACCTCGCGCGATCAGAAGATGAACGTGGTGGACACAGCACAGTGGGTGATGCCGGGGCAGCATCTGGAAATACCGGATTACAAGTATCTGATTATGCTGGGTGAATCTCCTTGGGGACTCGCCTGTCATCATCTGAAGGGCACAGAGTTATTGCATCGTGATCAGGTCAAATGGCGTCACCAGGAGGGCAAGCGCCCTTGGTTGGCGGGCATGGTCAAGGAGAAGATGTGTGCCCTGCTGCACGTCAGGGAATTGCTCCTGCTGCTGGAGCGCGGGGTCAACATAGAAGGTCGCTGATAACTTCTGCACTTATGCTCTTTTATTGCTAGTTTTACCAGTAGACGTTTTCATAAAAGGAATAAAAACATGACAGAAAAGCGCAATATTGCACAGAATCTGGCCGAAGATGAAGTGCTGCAATGGGTCACCTTCCAGCTGGAAAATGAAACCTACGGCATCAACGTGATGCAGGTGCAGGAGGTGTTGCGCTACACCGAAATAGCCCCTGTGCCGGGTGCGCCCGAGTATGTGCTGGGTATCATCAACCTGCGCGGCAATGTGGTGACCGTCATCGACACCCGTTCCCGTTTCGGCCTGCCTTCCGGCGATGTGAGCGAGAACTCGCGCATCGTCATTATCGAGGCGGAGAAGCAGGTGATCGGCATCATGGTCGACAGCGTGGCCGAGGTGGTCTATCTGCGTTCCTCCGAGATCGATGCCGCCCCTGCGGTGGGTACCGAAGAGAGTGCCAAGTTCATTCAGGGGGTCAGCAACCGCGATGGCCAGCTGCTTATCCTGGTCGATCTGAACAAGCTGCTCTCCGATGAAGAGTGGGAAGATATTGGTTCCCTCTGATAGGAAAATGATGTGTCGATGATTGAGATAGCCGCCTTGGGGGTATCCTTGTTGGCCCTGGTGCTGGCCCTGTACGGGGTGATCAGCAGCCGACGTGGCCAGCGAGGGTCCGACGCCAGGGTGGAGACGCTACAAGGCCAGCTTGAGAGCCTGCGCAAGCAGATGATGGAGCTGCACACGGGGGCCATCGGCATGGGTCAGCGTTTGCAGTCCGTTGAAGGGGCAATGCAGCTGGTCAATGATCGCCAGCAGGAGCTGACCCTGCAGGATCCGGAGCGCCGCCTTTACAGCCGCGCCGCCAAGATGGTGGAGCTGGGCGCCGACCTCGACGAGGTCATGAATGAATGTGAATTGCCGCAAGCTGAGGCAGAACTATTGATTTCATTGCGAAAAGGCCGTTCATAGCCCCTCAGGAAGGCGCCCGCCTTCCTGATTTTTCCCGCCCATTTGATGCATCCCAAAGGCGGGATCTTCCCCACAAATCCGGCTGATAGTTGGCATCTTTGAAAAGACGCTCCCCAATACTGTGTTAATATGCAGGCCGCTTCTTTTCACTGATTACATCCTCATGCTGCTTCAAATTAACAATCTGAGCTGCGTGCGTGAAGATCGCACTCTGTTTGAACATCTCTCCTTTGCGGTGGCTCCCGGCGATCTGGTGCAAATTGAAGGCCCCAACGGGGTGGGGAAGACCAGCCTGCTCCGGCTGCTGACCGGTCTGTCGCAGCCGTTTGCCGGTGAGGTGTGCTGGAATGGCGAGAATATCCGCAGCTGTCGTGATGAATATCATGCCAACCTGCTCTATCTGGGCCATCAGCCTGGCGTCAAGGCGGCGCTGACGCCGCTCGAAAATCTCGCGTTCTATCAAAAGTTGCATCATCCGGCTCAATCGACGGTAGATTTGTGGCAGGTGCTTGCCCAGGTCGGCCTGGCCGGGTTTGAGGACTATCCCACCGGGCAGCTCTCCGCCGGTCAGCAGCGCAGGGTCGCCCTTGCCCGGCTCTGGCTCAGTGAAAAGCCGGCACTCTGGATCCTGGATGAGCCCTTTACCGCCATCGACAAGCAGGGGGTCAAGGTGCTGGAGCGGCTGTTCCTGGCCCACGCAGAGCGGGGGGGCATGGTGATCCTCACCACCCATCAGGACATGACCTTGATGGAAGGGCGGTTGAAGACCCTCTCTCTCACGCCCTCGCTGCAGGAGTAGTTTGATGTTGCGCGCCGTAATCCACCTTATTCATCGTGAGTTGTTGATGGCCCTGCGCCAGCGCTCCGACATACTCAACCCGCTCTGGTTCTTCCTCATCGTCATCACCTTGTTTCCCCTTGGCATAGGCCCCGAGCCCAAGCTGCTGGCCCGTATCGCCCCTGGCATCATCTGGGTGGCGGCCTTGCTGGCGGCCATGCTCTCGCTGGAGCGGCTGTTTCGCGATGACTTCAGCGACGGGGCGCTGGAGCAGATGATGCTGATGCCTCATCCGCTCGGGCTGTTGGCGCTGGCAAAAGTGATCGCTCACTGGCTGTTGACCGGTCTGCCATTGCTGCTGATCTCACCGCTGCTCGCCATCCTGCTGTCGCTGGACATGAACACTTATCTGGCGGTGGTCGCCACCCTGGCGCTGGGGACACCCGTGCTGAGCCTGCTCGGGGCAGTCGGCGTTGCCCTGACGGTGGGGTTGCGCAAGGGCGGTGTCTTGCTGAGCTTGCTGATCCTGCCGCTCTATATTCCGGTACTGATTTTTGCCACGTCCGCCATCGATGCGGCGGGCATGGGGCTGCCCTATTCGGGCCAGCTCGCGATCTTGGGAGCCATGCTGGCCGGTGCGCTGACCCTGACCCCCTTGGCGGTCTCGGCGGCGCTGCGGGTCAGCGTGAACTGATGAACGCTGTGGTAAGGCGTCTCGGGATGGGCTGCTATAAAAAACAGACTTGAGATAGATCAAGAGGATTGCTGCTTATTTCTTTCGGGGGATGTGATGTTTTCCGGCAGTGGGTATGGTAGGCCTCGCCACTATATTAATAACAGAAAGGTTTTGTGAGCTATGTGGAAATGGTTGCACCCTTACGCTAAACCCGAACGCGCTTATCAGCTGGCAGGGACCTTGCTGCCCTGGTTTGCCGTGACAAGCCTGCTGGCGTTCATCATAGGCACCCTCTGGGGCCTGGCTTTTGCACCCGCTGATTATCAGCAGGGTGACTCCTTCCGGATCATCTACATCCATGTGCCGGCCGCCATCCTCTCCATGGGGGCTTATTCCACCATGGCGGTGGCTGCCTTCATCGGGCTGGTCTGGCAATTGCGAATGGCCGACATGACGGTGGCCGCCGTTGCGCCGGTCGGTGCCGTGTTCACCTTCATCGCGCTGTTTACCGGCGCCGCCTGGGGCAAGCCCATGTGGGGCACCTGGTGGGTGTGGGATGCCCGTCTCACCTCGGAGCTGATCCTGCTGTTCCTCTATCTGGGCGTGATTGCCCTCTACAACGCCTTCAGCGACAAGGTGGTTGCTGGCCGTGCCGCCGGCATTCTGGCACTGGTGGGAGTGATCAACCTGCCCATCATTCACTACTCGGTGGAGTGGTGGAATACCCTGCACCAGGGCGCCAGCATCACCAAGTTCGACAAACCCTCCATCTCCCCCGAGATGCTGTGGCCGCTGCTCATCATGATACTGGCCTTTGCCACCTTCCTCGGGGCGCTCTCCCTGATGCGTTTTCGAAATGAGCTCTTGATGCGGGAGTGGCATCGCCCCTGGGTCATCGATCTTGCCAAGCAGGAGAAGTAAGCATGCACTTTGCCTCTTTCAGTGACTTCATGGCGATGGGCGGTTACGCCTTCTATGTCTGGCTCTCCTTCGGTCTGACCCTGCTTTGCCTGGTCGGCATCGTCATTTCCACCCGGTTGAAGACCCGCAGTCTGCTCGGCGAATTGCGCAGCAAGCAGGCCCGCGAGACCCGCCGCAAGGCGGCCCAGCAGATGGAGAACACCCTATGAACCCGAGACGCAAGAAACGCCTCAGCATCATACTGGCGATAAGTCTTGGCCTCGCTGCCGTGATAGGCCTGGTGCTTTATGCCCTCAGCCAGAATATCGATCTCTTCTACACCCCGAGTGAACTGGTGGAGGGCAAGGGGCCGGACAAGGTCAAGCCGGAAGAGGGGCAGCGCCTTCGCATCGGTGGTCTGGTGGTGCCGGGGTCTGTGCTGCGGGATCAACAGAGCCTCAAGGTAGCCTTCAAGCTGGTGGACAATGGCGGCCATCTGGTCACCGTCGAGTTTGACGGCATACTGCCCGACCTGTTCCGCGAAGGGCAGGGCATAGTGGCCCAGGGTACCCTCAAGAACGCCACTACCGTGGAGGCGTTCGAGGTGCTGGCCAAGCACGATGAGAACTACATGCCGCCGGAAGTGGCCAATGCCACCAATGGCATGCATTTCAAGCCGGAATATACCGAGGCGCAGTTGAAGGGAGCCAAGCAATGAATCCGCTGGCCCACCCGCCGTTTTTCCCGTTTCTCGCCTGTGTACCGGTTTGTGTCACGGCTCAATTGAAAGGAACCCTGCCATGATCCCGGAATTAGGACAGTTCTCACTGATCCTGGCCTTTGCCACCGCCCTGCTGCTGGGCGTCTATCCCTTGCTCGGTGCCCAGTGGGGGCGGCTTGGCATGATGTCGACGGCTCGTCCGCTGGCCTATGCCCAGTTCCTGCTGTTGTTGCTGTCCTTCCTGTGCCTGACCTGGGCCTTTATCGACAATGACTTCACCGTGCAGTATGTGGCTACCAATTCCAACACCCTGTTGCCGCTGGCTTATCGGATCTCCGCCGTCTGGGGTGCCCATGAGGGCTCACTGTTGCTCTGGGTGCTGACCCTGGGTGGCTGGACGGCGGCGGTGGCGTTGTTCAGTCGCAGCCTGCCGCTGGATGCGGTGGCTCGGGTACTCGGCGTGTTGGGGCTGATCTCGGTCGGTTTTACCGCCTTCGTGCTGTTTACTTCCGATCCTTTCACTCGCACTCTGCCCTACTTCCCGGTGGATGGACGGGATCTCAACCCGCTATTGCAGGATCCCGGCCTCATCTTCCACCCGCCCATGCTCTACATGGGCTATGTGGGCTTCTCGGTGGCCTTTGCCTTTGCCATCGCTTCCCTGATGACGGGGCGCCTCGACGCCACCTGGGCGCGCTGGTCCCGTCCCTGGACCATGGCCGCCTGGGTCTTCCTGACTTTAGGGATAGTGCTTGGCTCCTGGTGGGCCTATTACGAGCTTGGCTGGGGTGGCTGGTGGTTCTGGGATCCAGTGGAAAACGCCTCCTTCATGCCCTGGCTGGCGGGTACTGCCCTGCTGCACTCACTGGCGGTGAGCGAGAAGCGGGCCACCTTCAAGGCCTGGACAGTGCTGCTGGCACTCTCTGCCTTCTCCCTGAGCCTGCTCGGTACCTTCCTGGTGCGTTCGGGCGTGCTGGTCTCGGTGCATGCGTTTGCCTCCGACCCGACCCGCGGCCTGTTCATTCTGGGCTTCCTGCTGGCGGTGATAGGTAGCTCGCTCCTGCTGTTTGCTTTCAAGGGCTCGCAGGTGAAGAGCCACGGCAAGCACGAGCTGTGGAGCCGCGAGACCCTGCTGCTGTGCAACAACATCATGCTGGTGGCGGGTCTGCTGACCGTGCTGCTCGGCACCCTGTTACCGCTGGTGCACAAGGAGCTGGGGCTTGGCAGTATCTCCATCGGGACGCCCTTCTTCAACCACATCTACAGCTGGCTGATCATTCCATTTGCCCTGCTGCTGGGGCTTGGTCCGCTGTTTCGCTGGCGCCGTCAGGATCTGGGTGAGCTCAAGGGCAAGGTGATCCTGGCGCTGGTATTGAGTCTGGCCGCCGCCTTCCTGCTGCCGCTGTTGTTGGCCGAGGAGTTCAAACCCTGGGCCGCCCTTGGCATAGGCCTCGGCGCCTGGATCATCATCACCAGCATTCAGGAGACCTGGGTGCGCGCCACCCACAAGCACAGCTTTGCGGTCGGTGTGCGCAAGCTGGGCAACAGCCACTGGGCGATGATTTTCGGCCACGTAGGCTTGGCGGTGAGTATCATCGGCATCGCCTGTACCCAGAACTACAGCATCGAGAAAGACCTGCGCATGCAAGCCGGCGATCGGGTGCAATTTGCCGATTACGAGTTCGTGTTCACCGGGATTACCGAGAAGAACGGTCCCAATTACGACGGTTTCAAGGGCGTGCTGGAAGTGCACAAGGGTGGCAGGCTGGTCGCCCTGCTCAAGCCGGAGAAGCGCATGTACAAGGTGAGTCGCATGCCGATGACGGAAGCGGCCATCGACGCAGGTTTCACCCGGGATCTCTATGCGGCGCTCGGCGAGCAGCTTGACAACGGTGCCTGGGCGGTGCGGATCTACTACAAACCCTTCGTGCGCTGGATCTGGTTCGGCGGTGTCTTCATGGCCATTGGCGGCGTGCTGGCGATGCTGGACAAGCGCTACCGTTTTGGCCGTCGTGACGAGGAGGCCAAGGCATGAGCAAGAAAATCTGGTTGTTTTTGATCCCCTTTATCGTCTTTTTGCTGGGGTCAGTGTTTCTGTTCAAGGGGCTCTACTCCGATCCCACCAAGCTCGAATCCGTGATGGTGGGCAAGGCGGTGCCGGTGTTCACCCTGCAGGATATCTATGACCTGAACAAGCAGCATGACCGCAGCATCCTCAAGGGGCAGCCCATGCTGCTCAACGTCTGGGCCACCTGGTGCCCGACCTGCTATGGGGAGCACACCTACCTCAAGCAGCTGGCGGGGCAGGGGATCTACATCGTCGGCATGAACTACAAGGATGAACGCGCCAAGGCCATCAACTGGCTGGCGGAGCTCGGCAACCCCTACCAGATCAACCTCTATGACCCGGATGGCATGCTGGGGCTGGATCTGGGAGTCTATGGCGCGCCCGAGACCTTCTTCATCGACAGCCAGGGCATCATCCGCTATCGCCACGTAGGGGATGTCAACCCCGACGTCTGGGCATCGACCCTCAAACCCATCTTTGATGCCATGAAGTGAGGGAGAGCCTGATGAGAGTATTGATTGCATCCTTGCTGTTGCTGGCCGGATTGGGTGGCGCCGGTCAGGCGCTGGCCGCCATCGATGTCTACACCTTCGACAACGATACCCAGGAGCAGACCTTTCGCGAGCTGACCAAGGAGCTGCGTTGCCCGAAGTGCCAGAACCAGGATATCGCCGATTCCAATGCGGGGCTTGCCAAGGATCTGCGCGACAAGACCTATCAAATGGTGCGCGAGGGCAAAGAGAAGCAGGAAGTGGTGGACTACATGGTCGCCCGCTACGGCAACTTCATTCTGTATAACCCGCCGCTGATGGCGTCGACCCTGATCCTCTGGCTGGGTCCGTTGCTGGTCATCGTCATAGGTGTCGTCACTGTGGTGGTGCGCAGCCGTCGTCGCCCCGCGGCGGCCAGGCCGGCGGATAGCGCCCTGAGCGCGGAAGAGCAGCGTCGTTTGACGGCCCTGCTCAAAGAGGAAGAGAAACAATGACCGCATTTTGGATAGTGATCGCGGCCCTGCTGGTGCTGGTGAGTCTGGCGCTGGTAGTGCCGTTGTGGCGCGGCGAGGGCAAGCAGAGCATCAGCCGCTCGGCCCTCAACAAGCAGCTCTATCGCCAGCGTCTGCTGGAGATAGGCGAAGAGCGTGAACAGGGCATATTGGCGGAAGAGCCGGATTCCTTGATCGAGCTGCAACGCAGCCTGCTGGACGACATTCCCGACGTGGAGCAGACCGCCCGGGGTGGCAAGAGTCTGATCTGGATCCCGGGTGTGCTGGTGCTGGTGGTGGTGAGTCTGGGACTCTATTACCAGCTCGGCTCCTGGCGGGAAGTCCAGCGCTGGCAGGATGCCAACAGCCGGTTGGGTGAGCTGAGCAACCGTATTTTGGTGGAGCAGGATGCCCAGGTGACCGAGCAGGATCTGATGGACTTCATGCTGGCCTTGCGCACCCGTCTGAAGGACGAGCCGAACGATTATCGCGGCTGGCTGCTGCTGGGCCGCCTGTCGCTGGATGGTAATGATCCCGAGATGGCCCGTGAGGCGCTGGAGCGAGCCTATGCGCTGGCGCCACAAAAGGCCATGGTGGCCGTGCCCTATGCCCAGGCACTGATGATGACCGGAGGTGAGGCTCAGGCCGATGAGCTGCTGCGTAGCGCCATTGCGCTGGATCCGGCCAACATAGAGGCTCGCTCCGTCTATGCCTTCATGGCGCTGCAAAAAGAGGACTTCAAGACGGCGCTGCTGCGCTGGCGCGAGATGTTGCCGCTGATGGAGAAGGGCTCGACTCGCTACACCATGGTGGAGCGCTCCATCGACTATGCCGAGCAGCAGCTGAAGCAGCGTGGCATGGCGGCGCCAAGCGTGCCGGCGATCCAGAGCGAGCAGGCACAAACCCAGGCGTCTGTTCAGGTGCAGGCCGGTGAGTTCCCGTTGCACGTCACGCTGGCCCCCGGCATCCAGCCGCCGGAGGATGCCCATCTGTTCGTGTTTGCGGTGATCCCCAACGGGCCACCCATGCCCATCGCGGTCAAGCGCATAGCGGGTCCCCAGTTCCCGTTGACTCTGTCACTGGGGGATGGTGATGCCATGATGGAGGGCAGCAAGCTTGCTACCTACCCGCAGTTGCAGTTCAAGGCCCGCCTCTCCCGCGGTGGTAACGTCATGAACAAGGAAGGGGCGTTTGAAGGGGTATCGGCTCCGATCCCGACGGACGCAATTCCGTCAGCGCCGATTGACATCCGCATCGATCACGCCCTCTAATACTCCCTTGGCCCGGCCCCTCGATGGGGCCGGACTGCCTATAATCCAGATTAATCACAATAAAAAGCTAGGACTTCCATATGTATGTGCGTTTAGGGGCATTGATGGTGGCGTTGTTGCTGGGTGGCTGTGCAGGTGGTCCGCCCCAGCCGGGTCCTGCAAGCCTTGACCTCAAGAGGGCCCAGAGCCGGCCAGCGGCGACCAGCACGGCCAGCGATGCTCGTGACCCTTTCCAGGGCGCAAACCGGGCCATGTGGGTGGTCAACTATGATGTGCTGGAGCCTTACGTGGCCCGCCCCGTGGTGCACGGCTATGCCAACTACGTTCCGCAGGGCATGAAGGATGGCATCGAGAATCTGGTGGAGAACTTCAACGAGCCGAGCAGCATGGTTAACCATCTGATCACGGGTGATTTGAAAGGGGCCGGGACCAATCTGGGACGCTTTACCATCAACACAACCGTGGGCGTACTGGGGATATTCGACGTGGCCAAGTATGCCGGGCTTGAGCGTGACAAGCTGGAGTTCAATACCGTGCTGGGCAGTGCCGACATCGGGGATGGCGCCTATCTGATGGTGCCTGTCTATGGCCCCAGTACCACCCGCAAGCTGGTCGGGGACACCATCGATACCATCTACTTCCCCTATGCGCTGCTGACATTGCCGCTGCGCATCACGCACTGGATGCTGGATGGATTGGGCACCCGCTCCAAGCTGATCGATCAGGAGCGGATCATTGACAACGCGCTTGATCCTTATGCTCTGACCAAGGATTTCTTTTTGCAACACAACCAGAACAAAGTGACCGGTCGTCAAACCGAGTTCAAGCAGACGCCTGCGCAGAAGGCTGACGATGTCAATCTGGATGACTATCTGGATGAAATCGACCAGTGATGAACGAGCATCCGGTTTAACAACAAAGGCGCCTGCGGGCGCCTTTCTCGTCATTATTTGGCAGCTGGGTGTGGTTGTATGCACCATAAAAAAACGCCCCGCAGTGCGGGGCGTTTTGGCAAGAAGCGGCTATCAGGAAGCCAGGTTCTTGGCCACGAATTCCCAGTTAACCAGGGTCCAGAAGGTTTCCATGTACTTAGGACGCAGGTTGCGGAAATCGATATAGTAGGCGTGTTCCCACAAGTCAACGGTCAGCAGCGGCGTGGTGCCGGCTTCGGTCAGCGGGCAACCGGCGTTGGACGTGTTGACGATGGCCAGAGAGCCGTCGGCTTTCTTTACCAACCAGGTCCAGCTGGAGCCGAAGTTGCCGATGGCAGACTTGGTGAACGCATCTTTGAACTCGGCAAAGGAGCCGAACGCCTTATTGATGGCATCAGCCAGGGCGCCGGTCGGCTCGTTGCCGCCGTTCGGGGAGAGGCAGTGCCAGTAGAAGGTGTGGTTCCAGATCTGGGCGGCGTTGTTGAAGATGCCGCCAGTGGAAGTCTTGATGATCTCTTCCAGAGACTTGCCTTCAAACTCGGTACCCGGCACCAGGTTGTTCAGGTTGACCACATAGGTGTTGTGGTGCTTGCCGTGGTGGTATTCCAGAGTTTCCTGGGAGATGTGCGGTTCCAGAGCATTGATTGCATAGGGCAGAGCGGGAAGTTCGAATGCCATTTTCTACTCTCCATTGGCTGGCCGTGCGAAGGCGACGGTTGCAAGACATTGCGTACTCTTTTCTATTTTGAAAAGAATTGTTCTTGAAATGATGGGGCCAGTTGGCCCAAAGCCCATCGATTGTACCAGCATCAAAGATGGGCTAACAACTCTTGATTCTCGCCATGACTTGGATCAAGCTGCGGCGTATTGATTCATCACTTCTTGCATCCGGGACGGTTTGTCAGTTTGTGGTCTGCCTGGATTGCAGTAGAATGGCCGCCGAAATCGCTCTAGTGAGGCACCTATGGAAACTATTGAAAAGATCAAACAGCAGTTGGCTGACAATCCCATCATCCTTTACATGAAGGGGTCCCCCAAGCTACCCAGCTGCGGTTTCTCTGCCCAGGCCTCCCAGGCTCTGATGTCCTGTGGCGAGCCGTTTGCTTACGTCGACATACTGCAAAACCCGGACATCCGCGCCGAGTTGCCGAAGTTTGCCAACTGGCCCACCTTCCCGCAGCTGTGGGTAGAGGGTGAGCTGGTCGGCGGCTGCGATATCCTTATCGAGATGTTCCAGGCTGGTGAGCTGCAGGCCCTGATCAAGGAAACTGCCGCCAAGCACAAGCCGGATGACGCTGCTGCCGAATAAGGTCGCATCTGCATCATGTAAAAAGGGGAGCCAATGGCTCCCCTTTCTTATCACGGCTGACGGGATCAGCTGATGCGTTCGATCCGTGCCATATAGAAGCCATCAAAACCGGTCGCGGACGGGCTGACGGTGTGGTCGTCCCGCAGACGGTAGTTGTCGTTGGCAGCCAGGAACTTGTCCACCTGCTGGCGGTTCTCCTGGGGCAGGATGGAGCAGGTTGCATAGACCAGCAGACCGCCGACCTTCACCATCTGGCTGTAGCGCTGCAGTATCTCCTCCTGCAGGGCCACCAGTACCGGCAGCCGCTCTGCGGTGTCACGCCACTTGGCATCCGGGTTGCGCTTGAGCACGCCCAGTCCCGAGCAGGGCACGTCCAGCAGCACGCGATCTGCGGTGCCTTTCAGGCGCTTGACCGTCTTGCTGCTCTCGATGACGCGGGTTTCCACGTTGTGGGCACCGGCGCGGCGGGCGCGTTGCTTGAGGTTTTCCAGCTTCCACTCTTCCACATCCATCGCCAGCAAACGGCCCTTGCCGTTCATCATGGCTGCAATGTGCAGCGTCTTGCCGCCGGCACCGGCGCAGGCGTCTATGACTCGCATGCCCGGCGTCACTTCCAGCGCGGCAGCCACCAGTTGGGAGCCCGCATCCTGCTGCTCGAACCAGCCATCGGCAAATGCCTTGGTGCGGAACAGCGCTGCGTCAGTGGTGACCTGCAGCGCGGTGGCGACCCCTTCCACCGGAATGGTCGAGATGTGTTCCTTGGTCAGCACGGCTTGTAACTCTTCCCGCGATCCCTTGAGGGTGTTGACCCGCAGGTAACGCTTGGGCATCCAGGCCAGGGCCGCGCGCTCGGCAGGCCAAGCCTCGCCGAGTTGCTCGCTGCCCAGCTTCTCCAGCCAGCTGGGGCAACCGTCCATCAGCACAGGGTTCTTCTTCGCTTCGGTCAGGCGGCGACGGAATGCCTCTTCGTTGAAGCGATCCAGCGTTGGGTGGTTGGGTTGAGCAATCTTGTGAAAAGCGTGCCAGCTGTGCAGCAGCGGCCAGACATTTTTCTCGGCCTGACGTACCTGAATACCGGTCAGGGCGCAATAGAGGCTGAGGCGACGCAGCAGATCGCCAGTGACCAGAGCAATCCTTGCCTGTTCTTGCGGTTTGAGTTCGATGCCTGAAAAGTGACGGGCATAGGCGCGGTCCAGGGTGAGACCCTGGCCTAGCACATCGTCAACGATGGCAACGATCAGGTCCCCGAAACGGGGCAACAGTGGGGATTTAAGCATGAGATTAACCTTGGTCAAATAAAGACGAACTGTCGTCATGGTGACGCAGCTCTAAAACTGATAAATCCGCGCAATGATAGGGGCTAGACAGGGTTGGTGCAACACTCCCCATTCGGGGAATATACAGACGATGGTGCTGGACTAATCGGACCAGCAGGAAAATGATGCCGATTGCAGTTCAGGTGAGTGCATTTAAAAGGACTAAAAAGATGCAGTTGATGAAATATTCGCCCTTGGCGCTGGTCGTGGCCAGCCTGATGAGTTCGGGTGGCCTCGTGGCCAAGGAGTGGAACACGGTGGCGGCGCGCGCCACGGCGGCGGACGGTTATGAAGTGCGGGCCAACCAGTTCCGGGTGGCCAAGGTGCCCCTCGATTACTTTGCCGGACTGCAGGCCGGGGCGCGTCAGCTGACCCTGCCGCTGCCAGACGGAGGCGAGGTGACCTTCACCCTGCAGGCCTATGACCTGCTGCCCGCCGATCTCGCCGCTAGGTATCCCGACATCCTGACCTTTAAGGGTCATAACCCGGCGGCGCCGGTGGAGACGGGTCGCTTTGACCTGGGCCCGCAAGGTTTCCATGCCATGTTCACCCACCAGGGCAAGATGGTGTTCGTTGACCCGCTGCGCAATGCCGAAGGCTATGCCGTCTATTACCAGCAGGATGCCTACAGCCGGCTGGAAGAGGAAGCAGACAGGGTGATCGGTGCCGACGCCAAAACCTTGGCCCGCAAGGTGCAAGTGGATGGCAACGAGCGCAAGCGCTACGTCATCGCCATCTCGGCGGCCGGGGAGTATACCCAGTTCCACTGGGGCTCCAAGGTGCTGACCATGGGGGCCATAGCCACCCTGCTCAACCGGGTGAACGAGGTATATCAGCGCGATGTCGGGGCCGAGTTCCAGCTGGCCAGCGGTAATGACGCCATTATTTTTACCGATCCTGTTACTGACCCCTTTTACAACGGTGATAACCCGAATTACATCGACGGTGTCAGCAGCCCCTATGAGGCTGATGACGTCAGCAAAAACGTCTTGGTGCAAGGAGAGGCTCTTACCAAGGGCAACCTGGGTTCCTTCGACATAGGCCATGTGCTCAACACAGGCGGTGGTGGCCTGGCCGAATTGGGCGCGCTCTGTACGGCCACCAAGTCGGCAGGCATGACGGGTTCATCCACCCCGGTGGGGGATGCTTTCTTTATCGACTATGTGGCCCACGAAATCGGCCACCAGTTTGGTGCAGATCATACTTTCAACGGCACCGCCAACAATTGCGGCGGTGGCAACCGGGTCGCCGGACTGGCGTTCGAGCCGGGCAGCGGCAGCTCCATCATGGCCTATGCCGGTATTTGTGGTGACGAGAACATACAGCTGCACAGCGATCCCTATTTCCACAGCAAGTCCATCGAGCAGATGCGGGCTCACATGGCTACTGTGCCAGCCTGCGGCACCACGCTGAGCCTTAGCAACAACGCCCCCCAGGCGGCTGCCGGGGCCAGCCATATCATTCCGGCCAACACGCCATTTGTGCTCAAGGGCGCCGGGGCGGATCTGGACCAGGATCCTCTGACTTACACCTGGGAGCAGATCGATCTGGGCAACCCGTCCAGCAGTGCCCTCGACATGATCGACGAGGGTTCCGGTCCGCTATTTCGCTTCGTGTCGCCGACCGGCTCGCCGGAGCGGATCCTGCCATCCCTGCCATCCCTGCCATCCCTGCTCTCCGGCTCGTTAGCCAAGGGAGAGGCCTGGCCCACCACCAACCGGAGCCTCAACTTCCGGCTCACGGTACGTGATGGCAAGGGCGGCGTTGCCAGCGATGACATGAAGGTGCAGGTGGTCAACACCGGCAGCGCTTTCCGCCTGACCAGTCCCCTTGGCGTGGCGGTGACACCGGGCGCCAGCCAGTCGGTCAGCTGGGATGTGGCGGGCACCAGCGCGGCCCCGATCAACTGCAGCAAGGTGGACCTGTTTGTGACTCAGGATGAGGGGGCTAACTGGGCGACCCTGGCCAGCAGCGAGCCCAACAGTGGCTCTGCCACCGTCACCCTGCCGGCCAACCTCACCAGCAGCGTCAGGCTGAAAGTGGCCTGCAGCGATAACATCTTCTTCGCCATCAGCCCGTACAAGTTGCCTGTGGTACAAAGTGGCGGTAACTCGGGCGGGGGTGGGGGCGGTTCGCTCGGTTTCTGGACCCTGGCACTGGCTCTACTCGGCTGGCAACGGAGGCGGGCATGAGAGTCACCGGCTTGTTGCTGCTCACACTGCTCGGCGGATGTCAGGCGAATGCCGACCCTCTGGAGCAGGCGGTCAGCGCCAGCCTTGCCAAGCAGGATTACCGGCTGATTGTGCGGGCCGGGCGCGGTGAAGTAGCGCCCGGTATTCCTGCAGAACAGCAGGCGGAGGCCAAGGCGCGCTGTGGTGTACGTTATCTGGATGGACTGGGTGATGTGATAAGGCCCGGTCAGCAAGAGATACATGCCAAGCTGAGGGCCTACGCCAGCGAATATAACCAGCAGATGTTGAAGCATTGCCCTCCTCACTCTTTAAACGATCAGTAATGCCTGGTTATCAAGAGGGAGGTGTAAACCTCCTTCTATTTTTTGTAAATATTGGCGGGGCGAGCCGGCATTGATGAGGGTTGTTACGCGCAATATCTAACTGATTTTGAAGATTTTATAAAGGAAGCTAAACATAAGTTTGGAGTTATTACCCCCTTTTCAGCTGGGGTGAAAATGCTTTTCAAGTGAGGCTTCCTATGAAGCCTTTTTTTGTAACTTTTTGTTTTTAAATGTTTTAATTTTATTTGATTTCTTGTCTGAAAAGTTGAAATGTGATGTGCGTCACGTTATTATCGTCAGCTGTTCAGTCAGGTGATTAAAATGATGAAGTTCAAAATAAAAGCAATCTCAGTTGTCATCGCAATGTCAGCCAATATCGCGCTGGCATCCCCATGGCATATGGTCGAAAAACGTAGTAAGCAGACGGATGACGTTGTCAGTGCCAGTAGCTATACGGCATTTGAAGTCGATCCTGATTTTTTAGACAAGATTCATGATGGTCTGAGCACCATTACGTTACCCTTGCCTAATGGTCATACCGTTGACTTCGAGATTGCGGCCTATTCGGTATTGCCGCCCAAGCTGGCAGCCCAATATCCAGACATCAAGACCTTCAAGGGGCATGAGGTTAATAATGCCAATAACACGGGGCGCTTTGATATAGCGCCACGTGGTTTTAACGGCATGTTCATGCATGAGGACGAGCAGGTTTATGTCGATATACAGCGAAACGGTTATTATGCTGTCTATTATAAAAAAGATGCGCGTTCCAGTCAGGGGCAACACATTAATGAGGTTGTTGAGGACTCAAGTTTAAAACAGCGGCATGCCAGTAGTGGCGAAGCCCAGCGCAATGAGACCAACTACAGTGCAGCACTCAAGGTGTACCGGATCGCCATATCGACTACGGGGGAGTACACCCAGTACTTTGGTGACAAAGCTCGAGCGCTGGCTTCGCTGGCGACCTTGGTTAACCGGCTCAATGATGTGTATGAGCGCGATATCGGTGCTCGCTTTGAGCTGGCTGAAGGTAATCAACATATCATATTTACTGACCCAGCTTCAGATCAATTTTTCAATGGCTCTAATAAAGCTTACGTAAAAGGCGTTTCAGATTGGCTTGACAAAAATGATGCGCGGAGAAATACATTTGTCCAAAAATTCTATCAGAATACAGGAGATCTTGGCGATTTTGATATCGGACATGTGTTGACGACGGAGCATAACGCAGGAGTCGCGGCTGTTGGGTCTTTATGTACTGCGGATGGTGTTACACAACTTAAATATAGATCTAACGGTATGACGGGAAATACCGAACCTGTCGGTGATGCATTTTTTGTCGACTTTGTCGCCCATGAGATAGGTCACCAGTTTGGCGCACGTCATACTTTCAATGCCATCAACACGGTGGGCTGCTCGTCTGGTTCACGTGCGGCTGAGAATGCATGGGAACCCGGTAGCGGCAGCTCCATCATGGGTTATGCAGGCCTCTGTCAAGAGCAGGATCTGCAGCCCCATAGCGAGGCCTATTTCCATAGCAAGTCCATCGAGCAGATGATTGCTCATATTGCCACGACAGTCCCGGAGAGCTGTGGTCGAGCTGAAAATAACGCGAATCTGGCGCCAGTAGTTACGGTGGGGGCACCACGAGTGATCCCGGTGCGCACCGCCTTTAGACTGGTGGGCTCAGGCAAGGATGCTGATGGTGATCGGCTGACCTATAGCTGGGAGCAGGTCGATCTGGGTAAAGCGACGACCAATGCATGGGAGCTGATCTCTGGCAATAACAGCGATGGCCCCCTGTACCGGTTTGTCGCGCCAAGCGCGTTGCCGGTTCGTGATTTTCCCTCATTGGCAACCCAGCTAAAAGGTTTTGAAGCCGTTGTTCAGCAACCGATAGATCAGGCTATCAAGGGGGATGTTTGGGCTGGTAGCGAGCGCACCCTGAACTTCCGTCTGGTGGCCCGTGATGGCAAGGGGGGCGGTGCCTATGGCGAGACCTCGGTCGAGGTTGTGGATACCGGTTCCCGTACCTTCAAGATCCTGCCGGCATCGGATAAAACCATTCTGGTGAACCGCCCGACCACCGTAAATTGGGAGGTGGCTGGTACAGATGGGGGGCGGGTTAACTGCCAAGATGTCGATCTCTCCTACAGCAGCGATGAGGGCGCGAACTGGCACCCTTTGGTGAGCGGGGTCCGCAATAACGGCGCCCATGACGTGACCATACCGGAGCCTGCGGGCACCTCCGTTCGTCTCAAGCTGGCGTGTAGCGACAATATCTTCTATGCCATTACGCCAAAGCTGGCGACCAAAGCGGCTCCCGAGCCTCAGCCCCAGCCTGAAAGCAATGGCGGTGGTGGCGGTGGCGGTTCGACTGGTCTATTCGCGCTGTTTGGTCTTGGTATCGCTGCGCTGCTGCGTCGTCGTGAGGCCGTGAGCCACTAAACCTGATGACCAAAGGGTGAGGGTTCTCATCTTTGGGATATTCATTATTCAAGCGAAGAGGCCTTAGCCTCTTCGCTTTTTTTGTATGGTTTACAAGGTCACTTTATCGAGCGCACAATGCCTGCAATCATTCTCTTGATGGTCGTGGAACCATTATTTATTTTAAGGAAAATCAAGATGATGGATGTAGCTGATCTGCGCCGTGAATACACCCGGGGCGGATTGCACCGGGCCGATCTGCCAGCCGACCCCCTGGCGCTGTTCGAGAAGTGGCTGGCTCAGGCCTGCGAGGCCAAGTTGACCGATCCCACCGCCATGGTGGTGGCGACCGTGGATGCCGAGGGGCAACCCTGGCAGCGCACCGTGCTGCTCAAGCACTACGATGCCGAGGGGATGGTGTTCTACACCAACATGGGCAGCCGCAAGGCGCACCAGCTGGAGGGCAACCCCCGCATCAGCCTGCTCTTTCCATGGCACACACTTGACCGTCAGGTGCACGTGACGGGTCGGGTGGAGAAGATGAACACCTTCGAGGTGATGAAGTACTTCCACAGCCGTCCCAAGGATAGCCAGATAGCTGCCTGGGTTTCCAAGCAGTCGACCCGCATCTCGGCGCGCGGCGTGCTGGAGGCCAAATTTCTCGAGCTCAAGCAGAAGTTTGCCAAGGGGGAAGTGCCCTTGCCGAGTTTCTGGGGTGGCTATCGGGTGCGGATCGACACGGTCGAATTCTGGCAGGGTGGCGAACATCGGCTGCACGACCGCTTCTACTACAACCGGGAAGGGGAAGGCTGGCACATAGAGCGGCTTGCACCCTGATCTCCCGTTTATCCTCTGCAATCCTGTGCTGACAAGGAGTCTGTATGCGTCTATATGGCGATCTGAGATCCGGCAACTGTTACAAAGGGTGGCTGCTGGCCCGCTGGCTGGAGTTGCCCCTCGACTGGGTCCCGGTGGATATCCAGGCCGGTGACAACCAAACCCCGGCCTTTCTGGCCATGAATCCCAACGGCAAGATCCCCGTGCTGGCCATCGATGAAGGGGATGCGCTGGCTGAATCCAACGCCATCCTCTTCTATCTGGCGCAGGGCTCGGCGCTCTGGCCGGCAGAGGCGCGTCAGCAGGCCGAGGTGCTCAAGTGGCTGTTCTTCGAGCAATACAGCCACGAACCCTACATAGCGGTGGCGCGTTTCATCGTCCACTATCTGGGCCGCCCTGAATCCCAGGAGGCGCGGCTCGACGGCCTCAAGGCCGGAGGTGAGCGGGCGCTGGCGGTGATGGAGCAGCAGCTGAAACAGCGCCCTTACTTGTGCGGCGACGCACCGACCATCGCTGATATCGCCCTCTATGCCTACACCCATGTGGCGGAGGAGGGGATCTTCTCTCTGCAGGGTTGGCCCGCCATCCAGGCCTGGATCGCCCGCATCGAGGCTCATCCTCGCCACCTGAGCCTGCCGGCGGCCTGTCAGGGCCGCTGATGGAGTTGTTGATCGAGCGGGCGCTGTGGCAACCCCATTGGGCCCCCGTGCTGCAAGCCTGGCAGCACGGGGGCCATCGCTGGCAGCTGCTGCTCAGCAAGGAGGCAGAGTCCCACCTGGCAGAGGAGGAGGATCTCTGGTCCGCCTGCCCGCCCGATGGGCTCCTCTTGGCCACTTCGCTGCTGGCTGCCTGGCTCGACGGCGATCTGATCGCAGATGTTCAGGCGGACCCCAGCCGTCAGATCCTCATCAGTGCTTCGGCCTCCCTGCTGACCCTGGCCAAGGAGAGCGGTCTGCTCACCCTGGGCCCGCTCGGGGCGGATCTGGTGCTGACGGCGGACGACGACATGGGCGCCGTGCTCAACCGCCTGCTTGCCCGCCGTGTGAGTGTGCCTCTGCTACGTGAGCCCGCTTCTGCATCATTCTCTTCTGCGCTGGTGCTGCGGCCGTTGCTGGCCGACGACGAGGCCCAGGTGGTGCGCTATTGCAGCGACGAGGCGCTTTCGCGCTATACCCTCAATATTCCTCACCCCTACCCGCCGGAGTGCGCCCGTGACTGGCTTGTCGGCAGCTGGCGCAAGGCGGCGCTGGGGCTGGGCTGGAGCTGGGCCCTGACGCTGCCGCAGGAGGATGAAGTGGCTCCGCTGGTCGGGGTGATCTCGCTGCACTGGAACGGCGATCTGGCCTGGTGGGTCGGCGTCCCCTGGCAGAACCGGGGGTTGGCTACCCGGGCCGCGCAACGGGTCAAATCCTTTGCATTCGACACCTTGCAGTTGCCGGCGCTGACAGCGTGCCACATGCCGGGCAACCTCGCCTCCGGCCGGGTGATGGCCAAGCTCGGCATGCACTATCGCGGGCTGCGCGGCCAAACCGCCCGGCAGCCGTGCGAGGTGAGCTATTGGCGACTGGACCGGGCCATCAGCCTGCCCGAGCCAGTGACCCGGCAGCTGGCGCACTGGCTGGCGGACGAGCGGGTGGCCGTGGCTATCTTGCATGGCGTCGATGCACAGGTCGGTTTGGGCCATGGCCACCCATCGCAACTCACCCTGTATCTGGATGAGCAGGGCCATGATACCGACTTGCCGGGCGTCGCCGCTGATGATGGCGCCAGGCTCGATATCATCTGCTATCCGCTCAGTGAGCTGGATCAGGCCGAACCCGAGCGGCTTCATCTGCTGGGCGGTGTGCTGCTCAAAGACAGGGACGAGCAGGGACTTGCCTGTTTGCTGCAACTGGCCAGCCTGCGGCGCCAGGGGCCCGTTCTGCTCACCCGCGCGCAGCGGCAACAGCGGCTCGGCTGGATTGGCAAGATGGCGCGTCGCACCGGCCTGCCCGCGACCGGGGCCAGTGCTGGGGACGCGGTCGCGGGGCGCTATCGCCAGCTTTGGCTGCTGGTGGAGCTGCCAGCCCTGATCGATGAGCTGGCCGGACATTGGCATCAGGGGCCCGAGTTTACGCTGGCACGGCTTGAGCAAGAGGATGCCGCGCTGTTTGCGGCATACGGTGAGGCCATTACCACACTGATGCCGACGGCCTTGCTGGGGTTGCTGCGGCAACTTGCGGCGCGCTTTCCTGAGTCCACCCTCCCATTTCTGGACAAAGGTGCTCAGGCTGACCGGCACTTTGTGGAATAATGCCCGCTCTGCTGTACGAGGAGTAACGCTGTATGCTGAGAACCGAGCGCCCCGGCGACATGTTGCCGGTCTATGAACTGGTGAGCGCCGCTTTTGGCCGTTCCGATGAGGCCGAACTGGTCAACCGCCTGCGCGAGTGTGGCGCCGCCGTGGTGACCATGGTCGAAGAGGAAGAGTACGAGTTCATGGGGCACCTGATGCTGAGCCCGATCACCATTAACGGCCTGGAAGGGCCCTGGCTCGGTCTGGCACCGGTGGCCGTGCATCCGGACTGGCAGGGGCAGGGCATAGGCTCGGATCTGGTACGTGAGGGGCTGGACACGGCGCTGGAAATGGACTGGAAAGCGGTGGTGGTGCTCGGTGACCCGACCTATTACGGCCGCTTCGGTTTTCGTCCCGCCAGCGAGTTCGGCCTGCACTGCATCTACGAAGTGCCCGCCGACTGTTTTCTGGCGATGGAGCTGCAGGAAGGGGGGCTGGCCGGCATGGCCGGTGAGGTACTCTACCACCCCCTGTTTGACGAGATCCCCGACGAACAATGAGCAACAAAACGGCAGCCTCAAGGCTGCCGTTTTGTTATCAAGACAGGTTGCAAGGTATGCAATCTTTCCGCCGAAGCCCCCTCGATTGTCATCAGAGACAGTCTACTGCGACCTTGCAACCGGCCTGCTGACGGCGTGCCCGTGATCGGGTGGTCTTGGGGCATGAATAGTATGCCGATTTGTCACTGAATAACGCAACGTTACCCGGTACCGGTCCGCTGTATTGTTGCCTCTTTTCAAGAGGATTTTCCTTTGCAATATCTCGTTACAACTTTTTCTGAAAAAAAATCTGTTTTTGTCTAGCAGGTAACATTTTTTAATCAGGCGCTGTTATTGATGTTTTACTCATACGAGAATGCCCGTGTAAGTTCGTGAAGATGATTCAATAAATAAGGATGCATAATCTATTCACTGTGAGTCTTGGTTATTTTTGTTCATTTTTATCAAGTAAATGCCAGTAAAGTGGATGCTGTTTACATCTATATCGCATAGATGCAAATAACCTCCACTTAATGTTGTCCTTGTAAACAAGGATAATTCACTCAGCCATGATGATATGGTTCTGTTTGCTATTCCCTTGTTTATGAAAGGATATTGACATCCACATAGAGTATTTATACTAGGGTATACAATATGAAAAAATTATCAGAGATCATCCATCAAGAAGTTTCACAGGGGCGGCGGGATTTTCTCACCTTCTCTTCCATGTCATTGCTCGGCTTGGCAGCAAGTAGCGTTTTCCCTACCCCGGTGCAGGCCGCCTTTGCTACCCTGAATAGTGGCAATTTCGCTGAGTTGGATGGGATCAATTTTTACGTGATGGCGTCTAACCAGCCCACCGTTGATTCGAATCGGGTCAACTTTGTGCAAGAAACCGATGAAGCTCAATATCTTGCCCAGGTGATGTTTCAAGAGTTAATGAAGTTCGAATTCCAGTATCAGAACGGATCATTAAGTGCCGACTTGGGCGCTGGCATGAAGCCTAATGATAAGGTGCTGACAATGAGTGATGGCATCAACTCGGTTAACGCCATTTTCACCAGCAATCGACGCTATTTTACTGACAACATGGTTGAATATGTAAGTGGCTTGTTGCAACACTCATATAGCAAGCAAACTAATGTCACTGTGGCTGACCGGAAGCTGTATAACTCTTGGGATATGGTGAAGGTAAATGCGAATATTAAGCAAGCGGAAAAGGGGGCGCAATTTAAAGAGATTATCGATCAGCTATACTCAGTCGCCACCCATTTTTGTCAAAATGGAAAGTTAACCACCTACAAAGCAGGGGGGGAAAGTTGGGCTCGTCAACTTATCGAACACTACTCCAATAATGAGGTGCTAGATGAACTTATCAGTTCTTTTAAAGTTCAGGAGTATGTGGGGTCAGGCTCATCGTTTGAAAAAGCGATGTGGAAAGTGTATAACACCATCAATAAAGTAAGGGCACTCAATATTTCATCCGGTCGTCGCATCACCGAGGATGAGCTGAAAACATTTGAACGTACCATGGCGGGTTCTGTTTACAGCGGGTTTGCCATGAACATGAGCTGGGGTCACCAAAGCGAGAAATACACAGTCCTGGCCAACAGGAGAAATTTCGATGATGTGGTGACCTTGCTGAGAAATGAAAGCGGTACTCAGCGCACCTTCTGGAACAATTTCTTCAACCAAAATAGTCCGGATAGCTTCTGGAATGAACTGAATAATATGAGCTTGAGAACGAGCACCTTGCAGGATGGGGATGCACGGCAGCGTATTCTTCAAAGATATCCTGCTCTGGCAGGGGCTACGGGCAGTATGGCTCCTACAGCCTTCTCTGGTGTGGTTCCCGCCAACGCCACAGAGTCATTCCTATCCGTGTTCACCTTGTTGCTGGGGGTGGGCAACTTTACCTGGTTGACGGCGACCGATCGGGAGGAGTGGAGCAACCCTATTCCTTTGATGGAGTTGGGGGCGGCCCTTTTTGATGTGACATTGAATCTGATCCAGCTCGGTCGGTTCCTTGATAAAGTGACCATGTTTATTTATGGCAATGGTGAAGGAATCATAAATAGCATAGCCATTAATATGGGGAAATTCAGTCAGTTTTTGAGCAACCTTGCAGCCAAAGGCGAGCATCTCACGAATGTGATAGAGCGGCAGATAGCCAGCAAGATGTTTCTCGCCACTCAAAATATCGCTCGGGTTATCAATATATGTTTTGTTGGATTGGCTGCGCTGGGGGCGGCCTTGGCAGCGTATAACCTATATCAGGCTGTCGAGGGCGGGGATATTGGGGATATTATATTTGCGGCAATCAACATGCTGGTCGCCACGGTAGCGTTGGGCGTCGCCATTGCCTCTTTTATGGGGCTTGCCATTGCCGGCCCCTTGGGGATTATTATTGCGGTGATCGGCATAATAGTAGCCATCGCCCAGTGGCTCTACACGTTACTAAAAAAAGAAGATATCAAACCTACCCCGATTGCGAGATATACCAACGAATATATTAAACCGCGGGGGCTTGAGTATGAAGACCTTGGTGCATATATTTGCCGGGTATCCAGTTACTGGAAGCGAACTCTGGTATGTGCATTTGATGCAAAGACCATGAATACCGATTGGGATTATGTCCCAAGTATCGCTGATCATGATAATCCGATTTATACTCAGCCAGGGGCTCTGGTAACCGCCCCAAGAAATGGCAGGATTTATAACTTTGCCAATATTCAGAAGCCAGGTTACGGAAATATATCGAATTTCTTCACTGAGGGAGCCAACACACCCATCAATAACTGGCGGCCGGGGAGTGATTTGCAGACCTGTTTGCATGCCGTTGAGAGTCAGTCAAGCAATAATAGTCGCGCCGCAATATTTGTGGCGCTGAGAAACAACTCAAGCTTTTCAAACGCTTTCTTGACGTCTCACCTGGAAGATGCCCCGACAAACAGCAATGAGCTGACGAGTCAATTAAATCTGGAGTGGCAAGAATATCCGCTGGATGTGGTTGCCATCAATGGCCTTGATGAGACCATGTTCCTTATCTTTACTACCCGACATATCTATCAAGTGAAAGGTGGTGTAGCACGCAGGATAATATCTGACTTTGTCGGTCAGCGCGATGCACCGATAACCTATGGCCTTAATGCACTGGCACTCGGTACTAACGTGAATTTGATCTATCGGTTAGGTGGTCTGCAGGCTCCCGTGACTCGCTACCATTATCTGCTGACCCGGGATGACAATGGTGATTATACCAGTATGAAATTACTGCGGACCATCAATAACCCCATGTCCTCAGACTCGCCGATTGTCGGCAGGTTGTTCAAGAAAACCAATGATCTGGTTTCGCGGATGGACTTTATGTATCACGATGGCAAAAGTGGTTATGCGCGCTATGGTGCCATTATGAATAAGACTGGCGATGCCTCATTGTCATTGCACAATGGGGTTGAGTTTCAGGTGCCGGATAATGGATTCCGATCCTTCTACAAGAATGCATTTATTCCGAGGTAACCGATGTAACAGCCTTATCCATCGCTGGGCCATGAGTGGTCACCATGACACGGGGCCATGCTGCAAATAAGGGTGGGGAAATCGACTTCCTGCAATAAAAAAGGCGCCATCAAGGCTAATGCCGATCGGTTAAGGATCCATTGACCGATCCTTCTGATGTGTGAAAATCCGAAACCTGTTGATTGGTTTCGGATTTTTTATGCGTATCGCTCAAGCTCTCGACTTCCTACACGCCAGCAAGGCCGCCCAGTTTGAGTCACTCTCCGACCTCATTCCCAACGAGCTCATCACCACTCTGCTCGGCGAAGAGGGCGTTGCTACCCTGCGCCGTCGCCGTATGCCCATGGAGCGACTGGTCTGGGCCATCATCGGCATGGCCATCTTCCGCAACGTCCCCATGACTCAGCTGGTCAATCAGCTCGATATCCTCTTGCCCGGTGAGCGCCCCTTTGTCGCCCCCAGCGCCTTCCTGCAAGCTCGCCAGAAGCTTGGCCACAAGAGCATTGAGCGCCTGTTTCACGACACCGCCGCAGGCTGGCACCAGCAGGCCAAGCACCCCGGCTGGGCCGGGCTGCAGTTGCTCGCCGTCGATGGCGTGATGTGGCGCACGCCTGATACCCCGGACAATGCCGCCGCGTTTGCCAAGCCCGGTACCCAGCATGGGGAGACAGCTTATCCGCAAGTGCGCATGCTCTGCCAGATGGAGCTGACCAGTCACCTGCTTGTTCAGGCCGTCATGGAGAGCTGCGCCGTCAACGAGATGGTGTTGGCCGAGCAGCTGGTCGCGCGCACGCCGGACCACTCGCTGACCCTGTTCGACAAGGGGTTTTACTCCCTCGGCTTGCTCCATGCCTGGCAGACCACTGGCAGCGAACGGCACTGGTTGCTGCCACTCAAAAAGGGCACGCAATACGAGGTGGTGTACAAGCTGGGGCGTCAGGATGCCCTGGTGCGTCTCAAACCCAGTCCACAGGCGAGGAAGAAGTGGCCGCAACTGCCTGACACGCTAGAAGCCCGCTTGCTGACTCGCACTATCAACGGCAAAGAGCGGCAGGTGCTGACCTCGATGGTCGACCCGATGCGTTTCCCTGGCGCCGACATCGTCGAGCTCTACGGCCATCGCTGGGAAATCGAGCTGGGCTATCGGGAGATGAAGCACAGCCTGCAACAGCACCGGCTGACCCTGCGCAGCAAGAAGGCGGCGGGGATACGGCAAGAGCTATGGGGTGTGTTGCTGGCGTACAACCTGCTGCGCAGCCAGATGGTGAAGATGGCGGCGAGCCTGAAGGGATACACGGCGAGCCAGCTGAGTTTTCACATGGCATCGGTCTATCTCATCCATGAGCTGAGCTGCATGCCGTATGTATCGCCGGGGAATATCCCGGGACGCGTTGCGGAGCTGGAGAAACAGGCGGGCCAGTTTGTATTGCCGGCCCGAAGGGAGCGAAGTTACCCCCGCAGCGTGAAGCCAAGGCCACAGAAGTATGGAGTTAAAAAAACCAATAAAAACAACGCCAGTCAGGCTTAACTGACTGGCATTAGCCATCAAGGCGCCTTTGTCGTTGCTGTCAGCCAGTCACTTCAGCTGAAGAACCAGTAACCGCGGTTGATCAGACGGGTCAGCAGTTGCAGGAAACCGGCCTGATCGGCGAGTTCTACCATGTCTGCCTGAGTGATGATGTCCTTGTCACACAGCAGCGAAATGGCGGCCGCATCGTCGCTTGGCAGGGTCCAGGCTTCGCCGTCGATATAGCACTGCTGGCTCTCACCGCTGAACCAGACGCTACGCAGGCCCGGCACCTTGATGGCGGGCTCGCCCTGAGTCAGCAGGTCGGCCACTTCTTCGGCGCTGTAGTCCGGCTCGACCGGATTGACATCCAGATCGTGCTTGGCTTCGGAGATCATGGCGCCGAACCACGCCTTGAACAGGGTCTCGTCATCGAGGGCCTGTTGCATCAGCTCGCGCAGACGGTGCAGCTCAGAGGGCTGGATCTCGCCGTGGCGGGCTCGGGGCTTGAGATCGGCATCGCCATAACGCTCGGTACGCACCTCGTTGTCGATCAGGTGATCGGCAAAGGAGGAGATAAGCGCCTTGGCATCCGGCGCACGGAAACCGACCGAGAAGTTCATGGAGGGCTCGATGGCGTAGCCCTCGTGGGGGAATCCGGGTGGAATGTAGAGGATATCGCCTGGCTCCATGATGACATCGATGATCGCCTCGAACGGCTCGCAGTGCAGCAGGGCGGCGTGGGCAGCAAATTCGTTGAGCGGCTTGGCATCGCCAACCCGCCAGTGACGCTTGCCCAGACCCTGGGTGATGAACACATCGTAGTTGTCGATGTGGGGGCCGACCCCCGCGTGGGGGGTGGAGAAGCTCACCATCACATCGTCAAAACGCCAGCCCGGGATGAACTGGAACGGCAGTGCCAGCTCGTGTACCTCGGGGGCCCAGTGGTTGCAAGCCTGCACCAGCACTGTCCAGTTCTCTTCCCCCAGATGGTCGTAGGATTCGAAGGGGCCGTGGGCCGCTTCCCACTTGTTGTCGAAGCGGGTCACCAGACGGGACTCCACCACCTCTTCCATGGCCAGACCCGCCAGCTCGTCCGGGCTGATGGGGTCCTGAAAGTCGGTGAAGCCACCCTTGATAAGGAGTGGGCGCTTCTGCCAGTAGTGCTCAAGGAAGTGAGCGATATCCAGATTGAGTTGGTACATGCTGTTTCTCGTGTCTCGCAAAGAGGTTTTGCCCAAGTCGGGCTTGGGAAAAGCCACTCGGGATCCTGCCGTGGCAGGGAAAATAACAGGGGCCCTGTGGCGTATCGTGCACAGGGCCCCTTCGTCAGTACCGGTTGGCTTATTTCAGCAGATCAACCAGACGCTGGGCGTCACCTATGTAGTTGGCCGGGGTCAGCTTCTTCAGCTCCACCTTCACTGCTTCCGGCAGTTCGAGGGTGTCGATAAAGGTACGCATCCCTTCGGCATCCACGCGGCGACCACGGGTCAGCTCTTTGAGCTTTTCGTAGGGCTTCTCGATACCGTAGCGGCGCATTACGGTCTGGATCGGTTCGGCCAGCACTTCCCAGTTGGCGTCCAGATCGGCGGCCATGGCGGCGTCGTTGGCTTCCAGCTTGGAGATGCCCTTGAGGGTCGCCTGATAGGCAATCAGGGAGTAACCCACAGCCACACCCAGGTTGCGCAGCACGGTTGAGTCGGTCAGATCACGCTGCCAGCGGGAGATGGGCAGCTTGCTCGCCAGATGGCCGAATACCGCATTGGCCAGACCCAGGTTGCCTTCGGAGTTTTCGAAGTCGATGGGGTTGACCTTGTGCGGCATGGTGGAGGAGCCGATCTCACCCGCGATGGTGCGCTGCTTGAAGTGGCCCAGCGAGATGTAACCCCACACATCGCGGTCGAAGTCGATCAGGATGGTGTTAAAGCGGGCCATGGCATCGAACAGCTCGGCGATGTAGTCGTGCGGCTCGATCTGGGTGGTGTAGGGGTTCCAGTTCAGACCGAGGGAGGTCACGAACTCCTCGGAGAACTGGTGCCAGTCCACTTCCGGATAGGCGCTGATGTGGGCGTTGTAGTTGCCGACAGCCCCGTTGATCTTGCCGAGGATCTCCACCGCCATGATCTGCTTGAACTGGCGCTCCAGACGGTAGGCGACGTTGGCCATCTCCTTGCCCATGGTGCTCGGGGTGGCGGGCTGGCCATGGGTGCGCGACAGCAGCGGCATGTCACGGTACTCAACAGCCAGGCGCTTGAGCTCGCTGAGCAGCTTCTCGCAATAAGGCTTGATGACCTCTTCGCGAGCGGTTTTCAGCATCAGACCGTGGGAGTTGTTGTTGATATCTTCCGAGGTGCAGGCGAAGTGGATGAACTCGCTGACGGCGGCCAGCTCCGGGTTCACTTCGACTTTCTCTTTGAGGAAGTACTCCACCGCTTTCACATCATGGTTGGTGGTGCGCTCAATCTGTTTGATGCGGGCGGCGTCACTCTCGTTGAAGTCGCTGACGATGCCGTCGAGCAGGGCGTTGGCGGCCGCGCTCAGGGCAGGGACTTCCGGGATCCCGGCGTGGCTGGCCAGTTTTTGCAACCAGCGCACCTCGACTTCGACGCGAAAACGCAGCAGACCGAATTCGGAGAAGATAGGGCGCAGGGCATCGGCCTTGTCGCCATAACGACCGTCAATCGGGGAAACAGCAGTCAGCGCGGACAGCTCCATGGGGTGAACTCCTGATGATTGGTGTGGGGGTTAAAAACGTTTGGCCAGTTCCACCATCTTCTTGCGTGCGAAGATGATCTGGGTGCGGCTGCCGCCAAGCTGGCGCCACAGCACGCAGGCACGGATGCCTGCCAGCAGCAGGGCGCGCACCTTGTACTGCACCAGCGGCTGTTGCAGGAACAGTGGGGTGCCCGCCACCTGGATGCGCGGCCCTATGGGGCTGATGAGATCGCTGTAGATGCTCGCCATGTTGGCCAGGATCTGCTCGTCGAGCAGATCGAAATGTTGTTGCTGGCGGCCGATCTGACCGATCCGCTCCCCCAGCATGTTGAGTATGTCCTGGCGCTTGGCCAGCTTGCGCTCCAGCGCGATCAGGCTGACCACGTAGCGGGTCAGCTCGGCGTTCTTTTGGCTGCCGTCAGAGCCCAGCTGTTCGACCAGCGCGCGATAGCCATCACGAATGGCCAGGTGGTTGCCGAACACTTCCAGCGGCTGCTTGGGATCGGTCACCAACACGCTTTGCATGCTCTCGCGCAGCGAGGCCTCATCACAGCTGCCATCGCGGGCCACTTTTTGTACCAGATAGGCTGCCTGGCAGATGCCGGCAAAGGCCATTGTTCTGTCTTGGAATTTGTCGCTCATATCTTCACGGCCCTGTTCTGTTCATTCACTGGCAGATACCCGCAGCAGGCCATGATCCGGCCTTGGAATTTGTCGCTCACGTCAGCTGCCTTCTGTTAAGGATTCAAACCGGATGGCTGAAGCGCTGTTCAATGATGCCGCCGCCCAGGCACACTTCCCCGTCATAGAAGACGGCGGACTGGCCCGGGGTCACCGCTGCCTGCTTCTCGTCGAAGATGACCCGGATGGTCTCGTCATCGATGGGCTGAATGAGGCAGGGAATATCCTGCTGGCGGTAGCGGGTCTTGACGGTGCAGCGGCGCGGTGCGCGGATCGGGGTGCGATCAACCCAGTGCAGCTGGCTGGCAACCAGGCCGTCGGAGTAGAGGCGGGGATGCTCGCCCTGTGCCACCACCAGCACGTTGCGCTCGACCTCTTTGTCGACCACGTACCAGGCCTCTTCGGTGGCGTCTTTGCGACCACCGATGCCGAGCCCCTTGCGCTGGCCCAGAGTGTGATACATCAAGCCCTGGTGCTCGCCGATCACCTTACCGTCCACGGTTTCGATGGGGCCGGGCTGGGCGGGCAGGAACTTGGCCAGAAAGTCTTTGAATTTGCGCTCACCGATGAAGCAGATACCGGTGGAGTCTTTCTTCTTGGCGGTGATGAGATCCAGCTGCTCGGCGATGCGGCGCACCTCCGGCTTCTCCAAATCACCGACCGGGAACAGGCTTTGACCCACTTGGCTTTCGCTCAGGGTGTAGAGGAAGTAGCTCTGATCCTTGTTGGTATCGAGACCGCGCAGCAGGCGCGGGCGGCCGGTGCTGTCGTCACGGCGCACATAGTGGCCTGTGGCGATGTAGGTGGCACCCAGCTCTTCGGCGGCAAATTCGAGGAACGCCTTGAACTTGATCTCCTTGTTGCACAGGATATCCGGGTTCGGCGTGCGCCCTGCCTTGTACTCTTCGAGGAAGTGCTCGAACACATTGTCCCAGTACTCGGCGGCGAAATTGATGGTATGCAGCTTCATACCCAGCTTGTCGCAGACGGCCTTGGCATCAGCCAAATCCTGGGAGGCAGAGCAGTACTCGTCCGTGTCGTCTTCTTCCCAGTTCTTCATGAACAAGCCTTCGACCTGATAACCCTGCTGCTGGAGCAGGTAGGCCGAGACGGAAGAATCCACGCCGCCGGACATGCCGACGATCACCTTGATTTGGCTATTGTCTGTCATTAGTCGAAGTTACCAGTTCGTTTAAACGGGGCGTATTCTACCAGAATTTCGCGCCCCCGGTCACATATCCATGCCCTGGCTCCCATCGGGAATGCGGTGGCAGGAAATCGTTTTTCTGTTTGTCGGCACCATTATGAAAAAATGGTGCCAAACGATATCGGATAGCCTGTTCACGATCTGTCACGAGAGGCCGTCAGCAAGGTAAAGAGCAGCGCAGGAACCGGAGCGTATAGATATACGTGAGCTTTCCTGATTGCAAACAAGCGAGCAGCACATGAGCCTTGATCACGGCCTCGCAGTAAGAGCGTGGACAGGTTCTCAAATAAAGGCCTTGAGTGCTGAGAGTGGCAGGCGGGTGCCCCCCAGATAATCCTGGATGCACTGCCACACCAGGGGGCTGCGCAGGGCCGGTTTGCACTCGGCGATCTCCTCCAGCGTAAGCCAGTGGCAGGCCAGTACATCGCCATCAGGATCCTCTGGCTGGTGCTGACCCGGCGCCTTTTCAAGGTCGAACACCAGGGCGGTGCGTACAAAGGTGGCCTCGCTGTCAGCCGGTTTGAACAGATAGGTGCCGAGCCACGCGGTCGGCGTGGCGGTCAGACCCGTCTCCTCTTTCAGCTCGCGGCAGGCTGCGTCAATCAGGTTTTCGCCAGGCTCCACATGGCCGGCGGGCTGATTGAAGCGGCGCTGACCTTTTATCTCCTCTTCCACCACCAGAAAGCGGCCCTGCCAGTGCACCAGGGCGGCAACCGTCAGGCGGGCCTCCATGCGGGCATAGCTGGTGGTCGGTTGCTCTGCCGAGTGATTGCTCATCATGACTCCTTGTCGCTGCTGTTGGGATTACCCGTGCGGGCCGGTCGGCGCATTGTGTTGCGATTGCTACCGCGCCCGCTGCTGCGGGGTTTGCCGCCGGTCGTGCTTGGGGTTGAGCGCTCAGTTGAGTGAGTGCTGTGGGGACGCTCGTCCCGTCTCGGTTGGCTTGCCCGCCGTGGTGCCTCTCCTGCCGGTTTGGCTACGTCGCCATCCGGTCGGGGTGATGAGGGGGCGCGCTGGCGCCGGGAAGGCGCCAGCTCGGGGGCGGGCAGGCTGCGGCTCTGCCCGGGGGCCAGCCCGTCTTCTTGCCATTTACCCAAGGTCCATTCGCCGATGGCGTAGCGAATGAGGCGCAATGTGGGGTGGCCGATATGGGCGGTCATCCGCCGCACCTGCCGGTTGCGCCCCTCGATGATTTTGATTTCGAGCCAGCGGGTGGGGATCTCCTTGCGCTCACGAATGGGCGGGTTACGCGGCCAGATTGCGGGCTCATCCATGAGTGTTGCCTCGGCGGGCAGGGTCATGCCGTCGTTGAGCTCAACCCCGGCGCGCAGGGCGGCCAGCGCCTCCTCGCTCGGTATCCCTTCCACCTGTACCCAGTAGGTCTTGGGGGTTTTCTCCCCCGGCTGGGTAAGGCGCGCTTGCAGCTTGCCATCGTTGGTGAGCAGCAAGAGCCCTTCGCTGTCTCTGTCGAGGCGCCCTGCTGCATAAATGCCGGGCTCCTTGATGTAATCCTTGAGGGTCTCCCGGCCCGCCTCGTCGGTGAACTGGCAGAGCACCATGTAAGGCTTGTTCAGCAGCAGCAACTGGCGATCGGCGGGGTTCACCTGCGGTTTCTGTCCGGCCTGTTTCGCGTCGTGTGCGTGCCGGGTGCCGGCGCGTGAGCGGGCAAGCGCGGGCCGGAGGGTGTCATCCTGTGCGGTGCGGCCAGCGGTGGTCGGGCGGCCTTGGAGGGAGAGACGGGGGCGGGCAGGTTTCATCGCATGCATACCAAAAACAGGGGATGGCGCAGTGTATCACAGGGGGCTGAGTGGGTGGGGCATGGCAAGGTCGGGCCGGATGATGGTCACTCCCGGCCGGCAGAAGAAGGTGAGCTCACGGTTGAGCATTCAGGGGCCGACGGGCAGTGCTGTGAGTTCGATGCTGGCATCGCGCCGCACGGATGCCAGCGATACCTGGCGAGCCTGTGTGCACAGGGGATGACAACAGTCTGGATGTATCTGCTGACGGTGGGGCAGCAATCAAAAACCGGCCCCACCAGAAGGCGGGGCCGGTTGCGCGCAGTGGCTGTTTGCGTCAGGCGGGCTTGGTTGCCTGGCTGCATTGAGTTAACGCGGGTTCAGGCTGACTGGGTTGCCAGCTCGGCGGCGCGCCGTTCGCGTTGGTTCAGGCGGATTGGGTAGCCAAGGTGGCGGCTTTCAATTCGCGCTTGATACGGCGGATCTTGCGCTCTTCGGCCACGGCCACGCAGGCCATCAGCACCAGACAGGCGGCGGCTGCGATATCCAGCGCCGCGAAGGTGCCGGCCCAACCGGTCAGACCGAAGATGGGGGTGCCATCGGCGATCATGCCCAGACCCAGTTTGGCGAAGCTGTCACCGATGAGGTAGGCAAAGGTGCCCTTGACGCCATCGGCCACGCTGATGCCCTGCTTGGGCACGAAGCCCACGGCGGCGACGCCGATCAGCAGTTGCGGACCAAACACCAGGAAACCCAGCAAGAACAGGGAACCCAGGAACATGAACTGGGTGGTGGCGTGCTGGTAAAGGCCCAGGGTCGCGATAATCAGCGCCAGTGCCACACACGCGACCAGACCACGACGGCCGTTGGCCAGATCCGAGAGGTAGCCCCACATCAGGGTGCCGACCAGCGCGCCCACTTCGAAGAAGGTGAAGCCCTGAATGGCGATCTCCTTGGAGAAGCCCAGCTCCTGGTGAGCGTACACGGTGGACCACTGGTCGATACCGATGCGCACCACGTAGAGGAAGATGTTGGCAAAGCAGAGCAGCCAGATCACCTTGTTCATCAGCACGTACTTGACGAAGATTTGACCCTTGGTCAGCTTCTGCTCTTCGGTGGCGATATCTTCTTCGCTGGCCACCTCGTCAAACAGCTCTTCCACCTTGCCCAGGCCATAGGCTTCCGGTGAGTCGCTGCCAAAACGCAGGCCGATAAAGCCGACCACCAGCGCGATCATGGACGGGAAGATGAACATGCCGAGCACGTTGCCATCGAACAGGTAGTTGGCACCGAACAGCGCCACACCGGCCGCACCGGCTCCGCCCACGTTGTGGGAGAGGTTCCACATACCGAGGTAAGTGCCGCGCTTGTTGCGAGGTGTCCACTTGGTAATGGTGGAGTAGCTGCAGGAGCCACCACAGCTCTGGAAGAAGCCGCTCAGGGCGTAGAAGAAGATCATGAAGTAGAGGCTAAAACCCGTGCCGCCCATGCTGGCACTGAAACCCAGCATGCAAAGGGCGGAGAGGATCAGCATCAGCGGCAGGAACTGCTTGGTGTTCTTGCCATCGGCATAGTAGGAGACGATGGTCTTGCCCACCCCGTAGGTGATGGAGAAGCCAAGGCCAATCATGCCAAGCTCGGTCATGGAGAGACCGTACTCCTGGATCATGTCATTTTGCGCAATGTTGAAGTTCTTGCGGATCAGATACATGGTCAGATAGCCGATAAATACAACCAGATAGGATTGCATAAACGGCTTGAACCAGAGCTTGCGCCGGGCTGCGACCGGCAGGTCCAGGGTCGGTACCCTGACCTGTTGGAGAAGTTTCAACATCTTCGTTCATCCTCTGCGAGATAGACGGTATTTCCGCCGCGCCCCTCACTTTTTGGTTGGTGTTAGAGGTCACGCCACGGAAAGGACAACAGCAAGAGGTTGGACTGTGCGCCTCGCTCTCCTGTCGATTGAACCCATGCCCACTCCCTGCGCCACTGCGAGGGTCGGGTCACTACATCAGGTAGCGTGACTTTAATGAGGTGCGGCGCAAATGGCGTGAGAGCCATCCCTAGGGGCATTAGGAAAATTTCCTAGTTTGACGGGTTCCGGCCATGAAGCGTGAAGGGGATCACAAGGGGGCTGTCCGCGGCAGCCTGGTGACGGCGGCGATCCGGCGTGCAGGAGACGATGGGGCGAGCTGGGAAAAGCAGGCCAGCCCGGCAGAGCCACGATGGGACCACTGTGGGCCACGCTGTGGGTGATGCCCAGCAGGAAGGTCATCACCGCAGCCATTATGCTGCCCGGCACGTTGGCGGGGATAATGGCCAGCACCTCGATATGGTGGTTGGCGCCACCGGCCGGGGTGATGACCGGGGAGGTAATCATGAAGAGCCGCGGGGAGGGGTTGCCTTGGCAGGGTGAGCGCAAAGGGGGAAAATGCGTAGGGTGCAATGAACGAAGTCAATTGCACCGCTTTTGGGGCAGAAAGTGTGGAGGCAAGAAAGGGGATGGCAGAAAAGATAGAGGTGATGACGCGAACGTCCGAATACGCTGCGCTATTCGAACCTACCGGCTTATTGCATCCGACTGAGCCGTCATCTGGCTCGATAGCGATGCACGAGCCAGTCAATTCCCGCCATTGCAGCCGCGACGCTGATCACGATCAGAGTGAGGCGGCCCGTCTGCCACGAGAGCAAATCCATATGAAAATCCTGCCGGATAAATTCCGGGATCAGGCCGATGGGCAAGGTAATAGCCAGATAGGATATAAATTTTCTGAAAAACATATGGTCAGGTTTTGGAGTCTGTTTGTCTTGGGTCATGTTATATAGGTAAGTGCTTTTTATAAGATATTGAAATATTATGTTTTTTTTGGTGGTGACTGTTGGGCTTCACTGCCTTTGGCGACAACCTGCGAGATGTTGCTGGTGATTACACAATATGCGCCACCGACTCCAACCAGCGGGGCACTTGTTGCCGATACCACTCCAGATATTGCTGTGCCTGCGGCTTCTCCCTTCTGGTCAGCAGATTGGTGACCTCAATAATCAGCCAGCACTTGGCCATGACGAGATGGCGCAGCAACCGGTCGCCAGAGTGCAGCGAACTGTGGCGCTGATAGCGTTCAATGATGGTTTCATACTCAGCCCGTGAACCCATCCGCGGCACCAGCGGGGCCAGATCGATGGCCGGGCTGCCATAACCAAATCGTTCCCAGTCAAATAACACCAGCTCACCATTGTTGCGGGTGCCCCAGTTGCCTTCATTGCTATCTCCCGAAATCAGGCATGACTCCTCGAATAGTTCGTGACCAACTTGCTGGATATGGCGGATCTTCTCGTTTACCGCTTCCGGCAAGCAGAGTACAGAGAGCGCCTCGTTGGTGTCGACGAGCGACCAGCCGTGAGTTTTCACCGCAAAGTCGGGCTGATAGTTGGCGTTATGAAGGTTGGCCAGCTGAGCAAAGGTCTGTTCGTTGTGGTGCAGCTGCGTGAGCGTGACCGGATGAGGGATCTGCTCAAGGAACAGGGTCTCCCCTTCGACCTTGAGCAGGGCAGGAGTGTTGAGCCCGCTTAAATGCAGTGCGGCGCGTTGGTAGAAATGGCGTTCGACAGGCGATGCGCCGCTTTTTCTGATACAGGGTTTGCCATCCAGCAGCTGGATATTTACCGAAGCGCCCCCCATTTTCGCCAACTCCTCTTGCGTCATCCTCTACCCCGTTAGCTATGAGTGGTCAGTTGAGTGAGATAGCTATTTACCGCTTCACGAGTCGTGAAATGGTGCTTGTCGTTTGGGAATCGATCAAACAGCTCGCGATGGAAGTGGCGGGAGCTTTTGCCGGCTCGTTGCCCATATTCCGATGCCCACACCAGCAGTTGTTGAAAGTTCTTTTCCGCTGCCACTGCATCCCGTTGCCTGGCGCTTTGTGACCCGCGCGATAGCAGTGAATCCCGGCATACAGACCAGTCGAGATCCAGAAATAGCAGGGTATCGGCGGCATCAAGCAGTTGCTCGGTCAGGGCACCAAATACCCCTTCGACCACCCATGAGGGCTCTTGAGCAAGAGCCTCAATGGCAAGGTCAATCTCATGCTGGGGCCGTTTTTGGTTAAAGCCACCCGACTGCCAGACAATGGTGTCCAGATTGACCTCGCGGATAGTTAACCGCTCAGCCAATCGAGCCGCCAACCAACTCTTGCCCGATCCCGAGTTGCCAATAATCAGAATTCGTTTCATCTCTGAGCGCGCTTTAAGTGCCTAATTGGCTGGTGACGATCTTTGTTGCCACTCGCTCTTTAGGACGGCCAATACCACGGTATCCCACCACTGCTGTTTGAAGAAACGGTGTTCGCGAAAATACCCCTCTTGCCTCATGCCCAACGTGTTGCACATGCGTATCGCAGCCCGATTGTGGCTGATGGTTTCTGCATAGATCCGGTGTATGTCTAATTCACGAAAACCAAAATCCATCAAGGCGTATGCGGCTTCATGTATGAGTCCATGCCCCTGATACGCCCGGGCCATACCACAGCCCATCGATGCCTGATTATCCGCTTCAAGACGCAGGCAAACCGTGCCAATGAATCCCCCGGTCGCTTTGTTCTCGATGGCCAATTGATAGGCGGTGCGAGGGTGTTCACTCGCCTGCTCGATAAACAGTCGGGTGAGCTGCCGATATTTATCCGGGTCGCAATCTGACTCGCTGTAAAACCGCTGATACTTGCTCTCTTGCGAGATGGCGACAAAATCCGCTTCATCAGCTGGCTGCATATCGCGCAGGATAAGGTGTGTGGTTTCAAGTTTGAACATAACGTCCTTGTTAATATCTCGCGAATGTTCGAATCCGCTTTGCTAGTGGAATCAACGATCGTTATTATTTCCGTGGCATCATCAACCATAGACCGCAGAGGGCGATACCCATACCCAGCAATCGGGTGACTGAAAAAGCTTCTCGAAAAAACAACAGTCCAATAGGTAAAAGCAAGAGTGTACTTGCCGCATTAGTCAGGAGTGACGATACCCCTAAATGGCCACCGGCTCGATATAGCAATAAGAATCCAATTTCAATCCCTAACATTCCCAGCGCCACGCCAGCAACACTCCAGTTTAATACTTGAAAGTTGCGACTGCCCTCATACAAATAAATGCCAGGTAAACATAATAAAAGGGCGATGCCGTAACTCACGGACAACGATAGAAATGGATTGACGCCACTAGGTACAAATTTAATCGAAAGATGGTATACGACCGAACCTGCGATAGCAAGAATGACAGCTAAAACATACATAGTGAACTCCAGCTAAAAAGAAAAAGCATGCTCAGTCTAGCGGATGCCATAGTTCATAGGTAGACTGCAAAAATGAATGGCAGTTATAAGGTTTTTTTATGGCCAATGACGTTGATACCGCACTGCTACGCCTGACTCTTATACACAAATATTGTGAACTGATTGGCACTTTTCCCGATTTCCAGGATCTGATCTCCTATGTGACTCCCGAACATGGTAACGATCATGCTAACTTTTGCTCTTCATCGTGCGGCCG
>NZ_JAACGC010000008.1:0-105946 GCF_029237385.1 Aeromonas sp. 1HA1 | reverse complement strand
GTTGACCGAAGCTGCCAGGTTGATGCTGCCTTGCTGTGTGGCCACATAGACCACCAGTTTACTCTGCTCGCTCGGCCCCGGCCCGTATGCGTTTGGCCAAGCGGTCATAGAGGATCACGTTGACCGAAGCTGCCAGGTTGATGCTGCCTTGCTGTGTGGTCACATAGACCACCAGTTTACTCTGCTCGCCCGGCCCGCATGCGTTTGGCCAAGCGGTCATAGAGGATCACGTTGACCGAAGCTGCCAGGTTGATGCTGCCTTGCTGTGTGGCCACATAGACCACCAGTTTACTCTGCTCGCTCGGCCCCGGCCCGTATGCGTTTGGCCAAGCGGTCATAGAGGATCACGTTGACCGAGGCCGCCAGGTTCATGCAGCCTTGCGTCGGCACATAGACCACGTCCTTCACCGAGCCATATCGGGCCGGATCCAGGGTGCCATCCTCGGGGCCGAAGATATAGAAGGCCTGCTCGGGGTGCACATAATCCGGCAGCGGTGTGGCCCCCTCGATCAGATCCACCACCACGGGGACGCACCCGGCCGGGACTATCTCCATGAGATCATCGACCCCGAGCAGGGGTATCTTGTCCACCATCTGCTTGGTATCCGTGGCAAAACGGCGCGCCAGCTCGAAGCGATTGCCCGTGTAGTAGACCTCGTCAGCCCCATAGCAACCGGCTGCGCGCATCACAGCCCCCACGTTTTCCGGTGACTTGGGATTGACCAGTCCGATGCAGCAATAGCCCGGTGCCTCCTGCGTTGGTGACCGTGTATCGGCCTGCTCTGCGCAGCTATAACCTGACTCTTTCATCTTGTTCTCCTCTGTGGCGGCCGCATTATAAGCGGCAGTCGCCCACCCGCACATGAAAAGTGGCGTGCAGATATGAGAAATCCGTTGCAGCCTGCTGCTGATTTTTTGTGCGCAAACCGACAGTTTTTGCACACGGCGATGGCAGGAGAACGTTTTTCATAAATAATGGACAAACGTTTGCAACTGGATGTTTGTCTATGACTGAGCGTGAACAAGAGATCCTCGCCCTGCTGCGCCAGGATCCCATGATTGCCCAGCAGGAGCTGGCGGATCGCCTCGGCATCAGCCGCTCGGCGCTGGCGAGTCACATCTCCAGCCTGATGCGCCAGGGCTATGTGCAGGGGCGTGGCTATGTGCTGCGGGAAGGCCCCTACGCCGTGGTGATTGGCGGCGCCAACATGGATATCTGCGGCTGTAGTCATGACAACTTGCGTATCGGCGACTCTAACCCCGGCAAGGTGCGTACCTCCGCCGGCGGGGTGGGGCGCAACATCGCCGAGAACCTGGCGCGGCTTGGTACCGACACCCGGCTGCTGAGCGCAGTGGGCAACGATCAATACGGTCATCACCTGCTGGAGGTGAGCCAGCGTGCTGGCGTCGACGTGCGTCAGGTGCTGGTGCTGGAGGGGCAGGCAACGTCCTGTTACCTCAGCCTGCACGATGGCAGCGGCGAGATGAGCTGCGCCGTCAACGACATGGCGATCATCGATCAACTGACACCAGCCCGGCTCACCCCGCTCACCGGTTTCCTCGGGGCGGCGCGGCTATGGGTGCTCGACACCAACCTCGCCACACATACCCTCGATTGGCTGTTCGAGCGTCAGGGGGAGCACATCATCTTCGTCGACACCGTCTCGGTGGCCAAGGTGGAGAAGATCCGCCCCTGGTTGCACCGGATCCACACCCTCAAACCCAACCGCAGCGAGGCCGAGCAGCTGTGCGGTTTCACCATCGCCGGGCCAGATACCTGGCCCATGGCAGCGGCCTGGTTCCACCGCGCCGGGGTGCAGAGGTTATTCCTGAGTCTCGGCGATCAGGGGATTTTCTATAGCGACGGGGAGTGCCAGGGCCATCTGCCCGTGCTCGGCAGTCCGGTCGTCAACGTGACCGGCGGTGGCGATGCCTTTATGGCGGGGCTGGCCTATGCCTGGTTACAGGAGAGCGACATGACCGATACCACCCGTTTCGCCCTCGGTTGCGCCGCCCTCACCGTCAATTGTTCCGATACCGTCTTTTCCGGCCTCTCCAAGGCCGCTGTTGAACGCATGCTGGAGGAGTACCCATGTTGAACGCTTACCTCGATATCCAACCTGACGTCGCTGCGGCCCTGGCCGCCGGCAAACCTGTCGTTGCCCTGGAGTCCACCATCATCTCCCACGGCATGCCCTATCCCCAGAACGTGGAGACGGCGCGCCAGGTAGAGCAGGTGGTGCGCGACAACGGCGCCGTGCCGGCCACCATTGCCATCCTGGATGGCCGCCTCAAAGTGGGGTTGGATGCGGGGGCGCTGGAGGCGCTGGGTCGGGCCGGTCATGCCGCCACCAAGTGTAGCCGACGGGATATCCCCTTCGTGCTGGCGAACAAGGGGCTGGGCGCGACCACGGTCGCCTCCACCATGATCATCGCCGCCATGGCCGGCATTCGGGTGTTTGCCACCGGCGGCATCGGCGGCGTGCATCGCGGTGCCCAGGAGACCTTCGACATCTCGGCTGATCTGCAGGAGTTTGCCCAGACGCCGGTGGCCGTGGTCTGCGCTGGCGCCAAGTCGATCCTCGACATCGGTCTGACGCTGGAGTATCTGGAGACCCAGGGTGTGCCCGTTATCGGCTATCAGACTGATGAGCTGCCCGCCTTCTACACCCGCGAGAGCGGCTTCAAGGTGGATTACCGGTTGGAGAGTCCGGCAGCGATCGCCGAGGCGCTGCGCCTTAAGTGGGAGCTGGGACTGGCCGGTGGCGCCGTGGTCACCAACCCGATCCCGACCCAGTTTGCCATGCCCAAGGCCGACATAGACGCCGCGATCAAACAGGCGCTGCGCGAAGCGGACGAGCAGGGGGTCAAGGGCAAGGCGTCCACCCCCTTCCTGCTGGCCCGGGTGTGCGAGCTGACCGGCGGTAATTCGCTGGCAGCCAACATCCAGCTGGTGCTGAACAACGCCGCGCTGGGGGCGCGCATCGCCGCCAGTCTGTAAATAAAGTCCATGAACGAAAAGAGGGTCAATTGACCCTCTTTTCGTTGCAACTCAGCCATGGCATCCGCCGATCACTGCAACACCAGCCGACCATGCAGCGGCTGTACGGGTCTGTTGTTGGGGTGGTGCATCACCGCCTTGAAGGCATCGATCTGGGCCTGGCTCACCTGCACCGGTTGCTTCATCACCAGCCAGGGCACCCCTTCCGAGCAGGGCGGGGTGGTCAGCGAACCGCTGAAGCGGTAGTAATCACGCTTGGTGGGCAGCAGCTGATCCGCCGATAGCGGCGTTACCAGCGATCGGCTGTCGCCCGCCTTCGCCGGCAACGGCTGCCAGGCCTGGTTCAGCGCCGGGTTGGCGTGGCCCGGCACGAACATCACGGCCACCACCGCCAGCTCCCCCTTGGCATTGGCGTGCACCAGGTGCCCCTCCAGCGGGTAGGATTTGCCTTTGATGAGGTTTTCACTGGGGGCGTGGAAGTGGAACTGCTTGAGCTCGAAGGCCATGCCGTCGAGCTGCAGTGTGCTGCCCGGGGCATAGCTGACCTGTATTGTGTGGCCGGTGTTGGTGACGCTCTGGCCGCCCGCCCGGTAGTGAAACTGCAGCGGGGCTAGCTTTGCCTCTACCAGACCATCGAGGTTGATTGGCGACTGGTTGCTGCCTGCACACTGGCCAAATTCGGGAGTCAGCTTGGCCCATTGTGCCGGGCCGGCCTCGCCACTGTATTCCCAGTGCACGGTGGCGGCAAAGGCGGTGGGACACAGCAACAGGGCACCGGCCAACAGGGACTTTCTCATCATACATCCTTATTTTGCTTGAAAAGCACAGCCATCCGTTTCTTTGGTAAGTGAAGAAACAACAGATGGCATTATCTGAAATGCGAGAGACGGAGTGTCAGACACAGATTGTTTGTTATTAACAGCCGTATTTCTGATCATATTTATGATGTATTTAATATGAATCTATTCAGCAGTCAGCCACGCCTGCATATTGAACAATCGCTTTATTCAATAACAGCAATCTAATTAATTGGCTGTCATCGCAGATGAATTAGCTCATAATTTACTCATCAAAAATCAGCTCTTTTTTGCCTCGCAAGTCCCCGCCACTGGTTCGCCTAAAATATATTAATCGATTGTTTTTAATGTGGTTTTTTGGGTCTCATTTGATCTTGAACAAATAATAATCAGGCTTTCCCGGTCAGGCTGATGCTGCAGTTATGCACAGTCACAAGGGAGAGAGGAAATGAATAAATATTGTCTTTTGCTGGCGCTGGGTCTGCCCGGGATGGGGTGGGCGACCGAACCGGTACAACCGGTAGAGGTACCCAAGGTGGCATCGCCGGAAAAAGTCGAGCTGGGCAAGATGCTGTTCTTCGAGCCGCGGCTCTCCAAATCCAATGCCATCTCCTGCAACTCCTGCCATAACCTGGCTACCGGCGGGGTGGACAACCAGGTCAGCTCCCTTGGCCACAAGTGGAAGGAGGGGCCGATCAACTCGCCCACCGTGCTCAACGCCAGCCTCAACTTCGTGCAGTTTTGGGACGGTCGCGCCAAGGATCTGCAGGCGCAGGCGGCGGGCCCCATCGAGAATCCGCTGGAGATGGCCTTCAGCCACAAGCTGGCGGTCGAGACATTGCACACCCTGCCCGAATATCGCACCCGTTTCGGCGCCGTTTACGGCAAGGCGGACTTCGGCATTGATGAGGTCACAGACGCCATCGCCGCCTTCGAAGAGACCCTGGTTACCCCCAACGCGCCGTTCGATCGCTGGTTGAAGGGAGACGGCAAGGCGCTGACGGCGCAGCAGTTGAAGGGCTATCAGCTGTTCAAGGAGAAGGGCTGCACCGCCTGCCACAACGGCGTGGCCATCGGTGGCAACTCCTATCAGAAGATGGGGCTGGTCAAGCCGTTCAAGACCGACAATCCGGCCCAGGGGCGCGGTGGCGTGACGGGCGAGAAGCAGTTCATCGGCTGGTTCAAGGTGCCGACCCTGCGCAATATAGAGCTGACCTACCCTTACTTCCACGACGGGTCTGTGTGGGATTTGAAGGAGGCGGTGCGGATAATGGCCGATATCCAGCTGGGCCAGGCGCTGAGCGAGCAGGAGGCCGACGACATGACAGCCTACCTCAAGAGCCTGACCGGCGAGCAGCCGCAGATAGTGCTGCCGCTCCTGCCGCCCTCCCAACCTGATACTCCCAGGCCTCAGGTCAAGAGCTGAGCGGGTCGTGAGCCTGAATTCAAGCGGGGCTGAGGTCCCGCTTCTTCATGGCTCTATCTATCTGATAACACAGCCAAAGTGTGGTATTCAGCATAATGACAAGGGGATGACAATCCCCCAGCTGGCGACGGGGATTTCAACGATTTGCAGCCCTCTTCACAATTTCAACACGCTCATAATCTGTTCGATTGCCTAACTCATCCGACCTGGTGTCAAATCACTCCGCCTAATACAAGGAGTGGCATAATAATGAATAATATCAATAAATTAGTTCTGGCTATCGGATTCACTCTCACCACCTTCCCGACCCTGGCGGCGGGCTTCCAGTGCAAGGACCACGTCAAGCTCGGGGTCCCCAGCCAATCCAGTCAGCTGTTGTGCCGGGACGGTTACGCCGCAGGTTACAACTATGACACCAAGGTCTCTGACTGGGTCTCCTATCGGATGACGGCGACCAGCGCCCAGGGGCCGGTACCGCGCAAGGACGCCTTCGCCGAAGACAGGGAGGTGCCGGTGCAGTACCGCGCCACCCTGGCGGACTACAAGGGCTCGGGTTATGACCGCGGCCATCAGGCCCCCGCGGCGGACATGCGCTCCACCGCCACCACCATGAAGCAGAGCTTCCTGCTGACCAACATGACTCCACAGTTGCCGGCGCTCAATCAGGGGGCCTGGCGCATTCTGGAGGAGAAGACCCGCCAGTGGGCCATTGCCTATCAGGATGTCCAGGTGATCACAGGCCCCATCTTCACCAACTCCGATGGCGCTATCGGCAACGGTGTGACTGTGCCCCACGCCTACTATCGGGTGGTGATGGACGTGGCCAACCAGAAGGCGATCGCCTTTGTCCTGCCGCAGCAGAACGTGTCGGCCAGCCGGCTTGCGGATTACATAGTGACTGTGGATGCGGTAGAGGAGCTGACAGGGCTCGATTTCTTCGCCGAACTGCCGGATGAGCAGGAAGAGGCCATGGAATCCCGGCTGATGGCCATGTGGAGCAATTGATCCACCCCTATGACAACAGGGGCCTGGACCCCTGTTGTCAGTCGCTCAGATCGTCACCGATTTTCTTGACGGTATCCCGGGTACCGTGACCGATTTCGCGGGTCACGTTGCGGGTGATATCCCCTGCGGTTTTGCCCGCGTCTTTGATGACGGACATCGCCGGCTATGTCACGCGCCAGGTCATCTCCATCAACGGGGGCATGGCATGACGCTGATGCGGTGGCTAATGCAGCCCGACAGGTTATCTCCAGGAATGGCGGTATGGTATGAAGCGGCAAGAGTAACCGGCATGACCACGCTGGCGGTGGACTATCTGATGTCCAACAACTTCGCCTTTGGCGGCATCAACACCTCCCTCATCTTCAAGCGCTGGTCCTGAAGCCGCGCACCTTGCCTGCGGGCAGGGCGCCGGTACAGCCTGGGTTTAGCCTTGATGAATTAATATGCCTCCCATTTTTCGGGAGGCATAATGTCTGTTCCATCTGCTGTTTTCTCTGCTCAACTCCGCCTGCGCCCAGGTTTCAATGCGCTCTTGCTGTCCACCCTTTTATTGGCGCTGCCTGCACCGGCCATGGCCGATGATGAATTTCGGCTGGGCAACACCATGCTGCTCGGCGTCGGTGACCACCCGGCCATTATTCCCATCATCGTTTGCCGACCGGCCAAGTCCATCATGGTCAAGGCAGGACGGGAATTGACCCTGGACAGGGTCAAGGTGTTTTACGGCAATGATCGCAGCAAGACCCTTAATTTCGACAAGGATCTGAAAGAGGATCAGGAATCGGGGTGGAAATCTCTCGGCAGCCGGCTCTGCATCAAGCGGATCGAGGTCTATGGCAATTCGAAGGGGAGTAAGGCCGGGGTCAAGGTATATGGTCGCAAGTAAATATGGACGGGGGTTCACATCCCCCGCCCACTCAGGGCTTATTTCTTGGGTCGAAACGGCTTGATGACGGCTTCATCGCATTCGAGATAGGGCCCCTCCATCAGATCGATGCAGTAGGGGATGGCGGGGAAGACCGCATCTAGGCACTCGCGGATGGATTTGGGCTTGCCCGGCAGGTTGACGATGAGGGAGCCGCCGCGCAGGCCTGCAGTCTGGCGCGACAAAATGGCAGTCGGCACGAACTTGAGGGATTCGGCCCGCATCAGCTCGCCAAAGCCTGGCATCATGCGATCGCACACCGCTTCTGTGGCCTCAGGGGTTACATCCCGTTTGGCCGGACCTGTGCCGCCCGTGGTGACGATGAGGCAGCACTGTTCCTGGTCTGCCAGCCGGATCAGGGTCGTTTCGATCTGATCCTGTTCATCCGGGATCACCTGATAGAGGGGTTCCCACGCCGAGGTCAAATATGCGTTCAGCGTGTCTATGATGGCCTTGCCGGAGAGGTCTTCGTAGATGCCTGCACTGGCGCGATCGCTGACGGTGACGATGCCGATTCTTGCCTTGCTCATGGTCTGCCCTTGGTTGCCTAGAATAAGTAGCAAATAAAATAACATAATCAGTGAGATATGTTAAACGAGGTCAGGTGTTGGCGAGGGTGGGGCATAGCATCGAGTGCCGAATGAAAAGCTTTCTTGCCGATGCCCTTTCAATAAGACATAAGACTTGGGTATCGCCAGCCTAAAATGTATAAACGAAAAAAACAGCCGTATTGATGAATAATTGGTTGATCCATAACGAATAAGAAAATAACTCCCCGATTGTTGATCCTGTTTTGGCGCAGTCAGCCTCGAAAGGTTGTGGTATGGATTGAACCAGGAGGGCAATCGTCTTATATAACTCATTATACGTCTGGTTGAATATTGTACTGATCGTTGTTGTTTGAGTATCACCATACAGCGGCTGACCGCAGGAGGGCATATGGAATTGCCTGATTTTGATACCTTGAGGAGACTGGCGGTGACGGAGCCGGAACGACTCGATGAGTTGCTGCACCAGCAAATAGAGGGGTTGATCGACCGGGTCAGTCCGGAGCAGCAACAGCGATTGCGCGGCCTGCAGTTCCGTATCGACTGTCAGCGTCAATTGGCCAAGAACAATCTGGATAGCTGTATTCGTATTGCGGGCATGATGCACGCCTCCTTTTATTCCATGCGCAGTCAGATGATCCAGCTCAATGCCAATCTCTATGCTGACCAGCCCCCCGTCTACAGAGAAAATAATGTGGTTTCTTTCTTCGATTATTATCGCAAGAAGAAATAAACGTCCCCTTGATGGCATTCTTATTATTATTCTGCGTTATATATCTGTCATCGGGTGAGGTTCGTTTACTGACGTTAATTTATCTGAGGTGATTTGTAATCTGTTTGATGTGTTTTCGTGGCATTCGCTGTTTTATTAAAAATTGATTATTGCCGTGATCGGTGTGGATGTATGGCGCCGACAGTTAGGCTAATATGGCGATCTTTTAATTTTGCCACGACTCGCAGGGATTATGAGCAGTATCACTCCAAGACGGGTGCTGTCGCAGGAGCAGCAGACAGAGATCACCCGTATCATCGTCAAGGTGGGCCAGATGCTGGCCCAGTTCGGGGCCGAGAGTCGCATCATAGAGCAGACCACGGTCCGGCTTGGTATGGCGCTGGGGCTGGAGAGCGTCGAGATGGCCATCTCCTCCAGTGCCATCGTGCTCACCAGCCTCTATCAGGGCAGTTGTGTCACCACTACCCGCCGGGTACGGGAGCACGGCATCAACATGCAGGTGGTGTGCGAGATCCAGCGCATCTGCATCATGGCGGAGAAGGAGCTGATCGGTGCGCGCGAGGTGCGTCAGCGGCTCGACGGCATAGTGCCGTTTCATTACCACCCCTGGCTGGTGGTGCCCATGGTGGGACTCTCCTGCGGCGCCTTCAGCCTGCTGTTTGGCGGCGACTGGCCCATCTTCCTGGTGACCTGCCTCTCCTCCGCCGTGGCGATGCGAGTGCGCCAGCTGATCGCCCGTCATCACCACAGCCCGCTTATCAACTTTGCCGCGACCGGCTTCATCGCCACCCTGCTCTCCTCCAGTGCCAACTTCTTCAACTGGGGGGCCCAGCCCTATCTCGCCATGGCTGCCAGCGTACTCTTGCTGGTGCCGGGCTTCCCGCTCATCAATGCGGTTTCCGACATGGTGAAGGGTTACTTCAACATGGGGCTGGCGCGCTGGGGCACGGCGACCCTGCTCACCATCAGCGCCGCCATAGGTATCATTTTGGCCATGTCGGTCACCGGGATCTGGGGGTGGAAGGTATGATGGATCTTGTCTGGTTGCTGGCCAAGGATGCCTTCTGGTCCTCCATTCCGGCGGTAGGGTTTGCCATGCTGTTCAACGTGCCGCCACGCATGTTGAAGTACTGCGCCATGGGCGGTGCCCTGGCCCACAGCCTGCGGACCCTGCTCATTCATTACGGTATGCCCATCGAGTGGGCGACACTGACGGCGGCGACCACGGTCGGTTTTGTCTGTGTCTATTGGTCCCGTCGGCTGCTGGCGCCGCGCCCCGTGTTTAGCGTTGCCTCCATCATCCCAATGATCCCGGGCAGCTATGCGTTCAAGGCGATGATCGCCGTGGTCGAGCTCAACATCTCCGGGGTGACCATGGACCTTATCCAGAGCGCGGTGGAGAACGGCCTCAAGGCGTTGTTTATCGTGGGTGCCCTCAGTTTCGGTTTGGCGATCCCCTCCCTGGTCGTGTACCGTAACCGGCCCATTATTTGACAGACGGTGTGAGAGGCTGACCCCATGAAGATTTCCATGATTGCCGCCATGGCCCACGACAGGGTGATTGGCCTGGATAACCAGATGCCCTGGCACCTGCCGGCAGATCTGGCCCACTTCAAGCGGGTGACTCTGGGCAAACCGGTGTTGATGGGGCGCAAGACCTTCGAATCCATAGGTCGGCCGCTGCCCGGACGGCGCAATCTGGTGATCAGCCGCAACCCCGATTACCAGACCGACGGGGTCGAAGTGGTCGATTCGGTGGAGGCCGCGCTGGCGCTGCTGGCCGATGGTCAGACGGTAGACGAGCTGATGGTGATAGGTGGCGGTCATCTCTATGGTCAGCTGCTGCCACGGGCCGACAGCCTCTATCTGACCCGCATCGATCTGGCGGTGACAGGGGATACCCGTTTCCCCGCCTTCGAGGAGGACGAGTGGCATTGCGTTGAGCGCGAACCCCATGAGCCCGACGAGAAGAACCCCCATCCCTACAGTTTCGAAACCTGGCAACGGCGCTGAACCGTATTGAATAACTGTTGAAGCCGAAAAGCCCCTTGTGCTGCACTGGGGGCTTTTTTCTTGCCACAAAGGGCGGGGCCGGCAGGCAAGGCCTTCGCCATGGCTGCGCTCAACCGCTCCCCTGTATCCCCTCGTTTTTCGCCTGCATATCATTAGGGTTGTAATGATTTTTTCCAGCCCTGCTGCCTGTTCAGGATCCTGCCTGGCGGCATCCCCCTGATCTGCCTGGTTTCCTCCTCCTATTAGCCTGTCAAAACACCAAGATAATTAGTTATCTAATCAAATTAACCATGCTTGTCTATTTATGGCTTTTTATTGTCAAAAATAAACCATAAAAATCAATTGCTTATGTTTTTATTGTTTTGCATGAACTCTTATGGCTCTTTTGTTTTTCATGAAAATTGCTTAGTGTGGGAAGTAATTGGTTCGCGTTCGGCAGGTTAATTACCAAGATGTCGACCATGAAAAAAGGACAGTATGACAGTCAAACTCGAAGTGAAATCACTCTATAAAATCTTCGGAGAACAGCCGGAAAAGGCGTTCAAATTGCTGGCGAAAGGGTATGACCGTGCCAGTATCCTGCAAAAAACTGGGCAAGTACTAGGAGTGCATGGGGTCGATCTGGCCATCCACGAGGGGGAGATCTTTGTGGTAATGGGCTTGTCCGGATCGGGCAAATCCACTCTGGTGCGGCTCTTCAACCGCCTTATCGAGCCGACCCGTGGTCAGGTGTTGATCGACGGTGAGGACATCGCCGCCATCTCGGACAGCGACCTGCGTCAAGTCAGGCGCAAGAAGATCAGCATGGTGTTTCAATCTTTCGCCCTGATGCCTCATCTGAGTGTGCTGGAAAATACCGCCTTCGGGCTGGAGCTGGCCGGTGTGCCGCTGGCCGAGCGCCAGCAGAGTGCCCGTCAGGCGCTCCATCAAGTGGGATTGGGTCAGTGGATCGATGCCTTCCCCGATGCCCTCTCCGGTGGCATGAAGCAGCGGGTCGGTCTGGCCCGGGCACTGGCCAATAACCCCGATATCCTGCTGATGGATGAGGCCTTCTCCGCACTGGATCCGCTGATCCGCACCGAGATGCAGGATGAACTGCTCAAGCTGCAGGCCAGCCATCAGCGCACCATTGTCTTTATCTCCCACGATCTGGACGAGGCGATGCGTATCGGTGATCGCATCGCCATCATGCAGGACGGTCAGGTGATCCAGGTCGGCACCCCCGACGAGATCCTGAGCCAGCCCGCCAACGACTATGTGCGTGCCTTCTTTCGCGGCGTGGATCTGGCCAATGTGTTCAGTGCCCGCGATATCGTCAGTCGCAAGCAGATGCCGCTTATCAAGAAGCACACCACCGACGGGCCTGGCAACGCCCTGCGCCAGCTCAAGGAGCAGGAGCGGGAGTTCGGCTACGTGGTGGATCGCCGCCGCCGCTTCCTCGGGGTCGTCTCGGTCGAGTCGCTCAGTGAGGCCGTTCGTGGCAAGGGGAGTCTGGAGCAGGCGCTGCTGGCCGATATCCAGCCGATCCTAGCCGATACCTCCCTCAATGAACTGATCAGCCAGGTGGCTGCCGCACCCTGTCAGGTGCCCGTGGTCGAGGAGGATGGCTCTTACCTGGGCCTCATCTCCAAGGCCAATCTGCTCAACACCCTGGACAGGAGTACCCCGGTATGAAGAAGCTCATATCTCTTGGCCTGCTGACGTTGATGTTGGCAAGCAATCCCGTTTGGGCTGAAGAAGGTACTGCCAATACTCAAGATGGTATTGCTAGCAGCGAAGTCATGGATGTAGCTGCGGATCCCTGGGGCAGTACAACGGTAACAGCAGTGGCCAGCAATGACTGGCAGACCAAGATCGCGGTAAAAGCGGAAACGCCGGCTCTCGACCCTCTGGATCTTTTTCAGCATGCTTGGGTGCCACTCGACAGCTGGGTCGAACAGGGCATAGGCGCGCTGGTGAGCAACTTCAGACCCCTGTTCCAGATTATTCGGGCACCGGTCGAAGTGACCCTCAATGCACTGACCAGTACCTTGCAGAGCATACCTTCCACTCTCATGGTTGCCTTGTTGACCCTGGTTGCTTGGCAATTGGTTAGTGGGCGGATGGCACTGGGCACGCTGGTCTCGCTGATCGGTATTGGCCTTATCGGTGCCTGGTCTGATGCCATGGTGACTCTGTCGTTGGTGCTGACCTCGCTCTTCTTCTGCATTTTGATCGGCTTGCCGGTCGGCATTCTGCTGGCTCGTAGCGAGAAGGCAACAGCTTGGACCCGACCACTGCTGGATGCCATGCAGACCACCCCGGCCTTTGTCTACCTCGTCCCCATCGTCATGCTGTTTGGTATCGGTAACGTGCCCGGCGTGGTGGTGACCATCATCTTTGCACTGCCACCCATGATCCGGTTGACCATTCTTGGCATTCGTCAGGTGCCGGAAGATCTTATCGAGGCAGGACATTCATTTGGTGCCAGTCCCTCCCAGCTGCTGTTCAAGGTACAGCTGCCGCTCGCCATGCCCACCATCATGGCAGGAGTCAATCAATCGCTGATGCTTTCCCTTTCTATGGTGGTAATCGCCTCCATGATCGCGGTCGGTGGGTTGGGTCAGATGGTACTGCGTGGTATCGGTCGTCTCGACATGGGCATGGCTTCGGTGGGGGGGCTTGGCATAGTCCTGCTGGCCATCGTGCTCGACCGTCTGACTCAGGCTATGGGCCACTCCAAATCAGGACATCTTGGTCGCTGGTATCAACGTGGCCCCATTGCTCTGTTGCTAATCCCATTCGCACAGCGCAACAAGACTCACACCAAAGGAGAGCAAGTATGAAAACCATCACCAAGGGATTGACGTTGGGTACCCTGCTGCTGAGCACGGCCGCCATGGCCAGTGTAACTGTTCAACCCATCCAGAGCACGTTGCCGGAGGAAGCGTTTCAGACCCTGCTGGTGAGCAAGCTGCTGGGTGAGTTGGGCTATGATGTCAAGGCAGCCAAGGAGGCTGACTACAATGTGGGGTATGCCTCGGTTGCCAGCGGCGATGCGACCTTTCTCACTTTCAACTGGAATCCGCTCCACAAAGACAAGTATGAGAAGGCCGGAGGCGATGCCAAGTTCTACCGTAAGGGGACTTATGTAACCGGCGCGGCACAGGGCTATCTCATCGATAAGGTCACTGCCGACAAATACGGCATTACCAACATAGCCCAGTTGAAGGATCCCAAGCTGGCAGCTCTGTTTGACAGCGATGGCGATGGCAAGGCCGACCTGGCTGGCTGTAACCCGGGCTGGGGCTGTGAGATGGTGATCAATCATCAGATCAAGACTTACGGTCTGGACAATACAGTCACTCATCAACAGGGGAATTACGCAGCCATCATTGCCGACACCATCACCCGTTACAAGGAACACAAACCGGTGTTTTACTACACTTGGACGCCTTACTGGGTAAGCGGCGAGCTGGTGCCGGGCAAGGATGTGGTATGGCTGGAAGTGCCTTATACCGCTTTGCCAGAGGGGCGTAAGGGTGACACCAAGTTAGCGAATGGCAAAAACTATGGTTTTGAGATGAATACCATGCACATAGTCGCCAACAAGGCCTTCGCCGAGGAAAACCCTGCTGCTGCCAAGCTGTTTGCCGAGATGAAGCTGCCCATCAATGACATCAACGTGCAAAACGGTTTGATGAAGCAGGGGCAGAACAAGCCGGCAGATATTGAGCGTCATGCAAATGCCTGGATCAAGGGACACGAAGCCCAGGTAAACGACTGGTTGACTCAGGCTCGCGCCGCCAAGTAAGCGGATAATCAGGGTGCGCCTTCACGCGCTGAATATCATCCATAAAAGCGCCCGGCAGTTGCTGGGCGCTTTTTCATTGTCAGACCCATGAAGAGGGATCAGATACCTGAGCCGTCGTGCTCGCCGCTCTCTTCGTGCAGGCCGCACTCGCGCTTGAGGCCGAAGAAGCGGGTCTGCTCCTCGCTCATGCCCGGCTCCCACTTGGCTGTGGTGTGGACATCGCCCACCGACAGGTAGCCCTGCTCCCACAGCGGATGGTAGGGGAGGTTGAACTCCTTGAAGTAGTAGAAGACATCCTTGTTGCTCCAGTCGATCACCGGCAGGAACTTGAAGCGGCCGCGCTGTATGGCCAGCACTGGCAGCTTGCCACGGCTGCCGGACTGCTCCCGGCGCAGGCCGGAGAACCAGGTCTGGGCCCCCAGCTCCCGCAGGGCGCGGTCCATCGGCTCCACCTTGTTGAGCTGGTTGTAGCGGGTGATCCCCTCCACCCCCTGCTCCCATAGGAGACCGAAGCGAGCCTCCTGCCAGGCAGGGCTGAGCTCGGCCCGGTAGATCTTCAGGTTGAGCGCGAGGCGCTCGGTCAGCTCGTCGATGAAACGGTAGGTCTCGGGGAAGAGATAACCGGTATCGGTCAGCACCACGGGCACGTCGGCCCGTTCGCGGCTTACCAGATGCAGCATCAGTGCCGCCTGAATGCCGAAGCTGGATGAGAGCACATGCTCCCCCGGCAGATTGGCCAGGGCCCAACGCACCCGCTCGGGGGCACTCATGGCATCCAGCGCCCGGTTGAGGGGCGCCAGCGCCTCGGCCTGCTCCTCACGGCCGAGGGCCAGCAGTGCATGCAGGTCAAGGCGGCCATCTTCAGTGACATTAAGCGGCAGATTAAGCGGCATAGAAGTCCCTCGCGGAGTCGATAACGGGGGCAATTACCCCAACCCGGATCACGAAGTCGCCGAAGCATTCGCCCTGATTGCGCTCGGTGGCCCAGCGGCCGATCAACGCGTCCAGTTCGGCCAAAATCTGCGGCTCGGTGATGTTCTCCTGATAGAGGCGCGGAATGCGGGTGCCTTCCAGGTTGCCCCCCAGATGGAGGTTGTAGCGGCCAGGCGCCTTGCCCACCAGACCCACTTCTGCCAGCATGGCGCGGCCGCAGCCGTTGGGGCAACCGGTGACACGGAAGATGATGGCGTCATTCGCCAGCCCATGTTTGGTGAGCAAGCCCTCGATGTCGGTGACAAACGCCGGCAGCATGCGCTCGGCCTCGGCCATCGCCAGCGGGCAGGTAGGCAGTGCCACACAAGCCATGGACTGCTTGCGCTGCTCGCTCACGCTGTCATCCAGCAGGCCGTATTGGCGTGCCAGCCCTTCGATGCGGGCCTTCTCGCTGGCAGGCACCCCGGCAATGATCAGGTTCTGGTTGGCGGTCAGGCGAAAATCCCCCTGATGCACCTTGGCGATTTCCAGCATGCCGGTTTTGAGCGGCTTGCCTGGGAAGTCCAGCAGGCGGCCATTCTCGATAAACAGGGTGAGGTGATGCTTGCCGTCGATCCCCTCGACCCAACCGAAGCGATCGCCACGGCTGGTGAATTCATAGGGACGACTCTCGGCGAAGGGGATGCCGGCGCGGTTCTCCACCTCGGCCTTGAAGGCTTCGACGCCGACGCGCTCGAGGGTGTACTTGGTCTTGGCGTTCTTGCGGTTTACCCGGTTGCCCCAGTCCCGCTGGGTGCTGACCACGGCGGCCGCCACCTCCAGTACGTGGGAGAGCGGAATAAAGCCAAAATCGCTCGCCTTGCGCGGATAGGTACTGGTGTCGCCGTGGGTCATGGCCAGCCCCCCGCCCACCAGCACGTTGAATCCCACCAGTTTGCCGTGCTCGGCAATCGCTACGAAGTTGAGATCGTTGGCGTGGATATCCACGTCGTTGTGGGGGGGGATCACCACAGTGGTCTTGAATTTGCGCGGCAGGTAGTTGGAACCCAGGATCGGCTCCTCGTCATCCCCCAGCTTCTCGCCATCCAGCCAGATCTCCACGTAGGCGCGGGTCTTGGGCAGCAGGTGCTCGGAGATCTTCTTGGCCCACTCGTAGGCCTCCTGATGCAGCGCGGACTCCACCGGGTTGCTGGTGCAGAGCACGTTGCGGTTCACGTCGCCGGCGGTGGCGATGGAGTCGATGCCGGTGCTATTGAGGGTCTGGTGCATCAGCTTGATGTCGCGCTTGAGCACCCCGTGAAACTGGAAGGTCTGACGGGTGGTCAGGCGGATGCTGCCGTACAGGCTGTGCTCCTCGGCGAACTTGTCGATGATCTGCCACTGGGCCGGGGTGATGATCCCCCCCGGCAGGCGGGCGCGCAGCATGACGTTGTGCAGCGGCTCCAGCTTCTGGGCGGCACGCTCGGGGCGAATGTCTCTGTCATCTTGCTGGTACATGCCGTGGAAGCGGATCAGCTGGAAGTTGTCGCCGTTGAAGCCACCGGTGAGCGGGTCCTGTAGATCCTGCTCTATGGTGCCGCGCAGAAAGTTGCTCTCGCGCTTGAGGCGTTCGTTGTCAGCCTGCGGTCCCTCCACTGGCCCCGCTTTCTGTTCCGAGATTGTTTGCTTGCTCATCAATAGACATCCCTTTGATAACGTTTGGCACGACGCAATTCGCTCAAATACTCTTCTGCTTCCTCACGGCTCTTGTGACCGTGTTCGGCAATCACATCCAGCAGGGCCTCCTGCACATCCTTGGCCATCTTGTTGGCGTCACCACACACATAGAAGTGAGCACCTGCTTCCAGCCACTGATAGAGCTCCTGGCCCGCTTCACGCAGGCGGTCCTGCACATAAATTTTGTTGGCCTGATCCCGGCTGAAGGCCAGCGAGATCTTCGACAGCAGGCCCGATTTCACATAACGCTGCCACTCCACCTGATAGAGGAAATCCTGGGTAAAGTGGGGGTTGCCGAAGAAGAGCCAGTTCTTGCCTTCCGCTCCCTGAGCTTCCCGCTCCTGCATAAAGGCGCGGAACGGGGCGATACCTGTGCCGGGGCCCACCATGATGACGGGGGTGTCAGGATTGGCGGGCAGGCGGAAGTTGTCGTTGTGTTCGACAAACACCCGCACCTCGCCATCCTCAATCAGCCGGTCCGCCAGATAGGAGGAGGCGGCGCCAGAACGCACGGTGCCATCTTCTTGCGGGTAACGCACCACGCCAACAGTCAAGTGCACCTCCTCTTCCACCTCGCTCTGGGCGGAGGCGATGGAGTAGAGGCGCGGGGTGAGGGGGCGCAGCAGGCCAACCAGCTGCTCGGCAGTGAGCGCGGTCGGGAAGCGCTTCAGTACATCCACCACTTGGGCAGAGGCCACCAGCGCATTGACCTGGGCCTTGTCGCCCGCCAGATCTTTCAGCGCCGCGTTGTCCGAGATGTCAGCGAGTCCTGTGATAAAGCCGCCGTGCAGCCGGGTCAGTTCGAAGTGACCTAACAGTGCTGCGCGCAAGGTGCCGTGGGCTGTGTCTTCATCGCCAGAAAGGCCAGCCAGGGCCAGAACTTCGCCCACCAGATCGGCGTCGTTGTCGAACCAGATGCCGAGGGCATCCCCCGGCTGATAGGCGAGTCCGGAGGACTCGAGGCTGATCTCGATATGGCGGATATCCTTGGTGGAATCCCGGCCTGTGATCTTCTGATTGACCGACAGGCGGGCAGGGAAGGGGTTCTCCTTGCTGTAGTGGCTCAGGCCTACCGCCTGCTGCACCGCGTTTGCTACCTTGCTGCTGGCTGCCCCGGTAGTGAGCGTCGCGGCAATGGCGTTGAGTGCCTGCTCGCCCCAACTCTTGGCCGCATCCTGATAATCCACATCGAGGCTCGCGAGCTCATAAATTCGCTCGGCCCCAGCGGTTGCGAGGAAGTTGTCGAAATCTTTGCCGGTCTGGCAGAAAAATTCGTAGGAGCTGTCACCCAGCCCCAGCACGGCGAACTTGAGCCCGTCCAGTTTGCCAATCTTGCCTTTTTTAAGCTGTTCGAACAGATCGACGGCGCTCTCCGGCGGCTCACCCTCCCCGTAAGTGCTCACTACTACCAGCAGGTGGCTCTCTTTCTTGAGCTGCTTGGGTTTGTAGTCGGCCATGGAGGTGAGCGTGACCGGCAGACCACGGGCCTCGGCCTGCGCCTTGATGGCACTGGCGACACCCTTGGCGTTGCCTGTCTGGGAGCCGTAGAGAATGGTCAGACTGCCGCCGGGCGCCGCCAGCGTACCGCTGGCCGCCGCAGGCTGGCTGCCGGATTGGGAGAGACCGTAGAGATAGCCGCTCACCCAGACCAGTTGCTGGGTATTGAGGGTCGAGAGCGCCTGGTTCAACTGACGTTGTTGTTCATCAGAGAGGGGGGCTAGGTTGGTCAGAGAATCCTTCAATTGCATCACACACGTCTTCCATGGTCTGATTTTTGGTCAGATTAAAGGGCGTGTTCAATAACAACAAAGAATAAAAATGTCTTCTTTATTCTATTAATGCATTAAAAGGGGGTGGGGCACGCTTGCGCCCGCAGCAAAAGAGGATCGTGGTATAAAGGGCGTTAAATGAGTGCTACTTGATAACACAGGAAGTGCAATGTCGAATATTAGATTGTTTCATGTCAATGCCTTCAGCCAGCAGCCCTTTGGTGGCAATCCTGGGACCCGCCCTGCCGGATGCCAGCCAGCTGGCGATGGCGGCCGAGTTCAACCTCTCTGAGACTGCCTTTCTGGTGCAACTTGGCCGGGCCCATTACCAGTTGCGCTGGTTCACGCCGACAGTCGAGGTTGATCTCTGCGGTCATGGCACCTTGGCAGCTGCCCATGTGTTGTGGCAGACAGGGGCAGTAGCCGCACACGAGACGATCCGCTTCGAGACCCGCAGTGGTGAGCTGCTGGCCCGGCGCGAAGGGGAGTGGATTTGGCTCGATTTTCCGCGTATCGCGTTGACGCCACTGACGCTGGATCCCGCCTATGCTGCCGCGATCGGTTGCCAACCACGACAGACTCTGGCGGCCGGGGCCAAGTTCTTGCTAGAGCTGGCAAGTGAAGAGGAGATCCGCACTCTTTCGCCTGATTTCCATGCCCTGCGTGCCCTGCCGGGACGGGGGCTGATCGTCACCGCCCCGTCGAGCCGGGCGGATGATGATTTTGTCTCCCGCTACTTTGCCCCCTGGGTCGGGGTGGATGAGGATCCTGTCACCGGTTCCAACCACTGCGCTCTGGCACCCTTCTGGGCTGAACGGCTCGGCAGGCAGCAGTTGCGGGCCCGTCAGGTCTCGTCCAGAGGCGGTGATCTCAGGCTGGATCTGCGGGGCGAGCGGGTATTGATGGCGGGTCAGGGGTTGATCCTGTGGCAGGGGGAGTGGTTGCTGCCACCTACCCCATGAGGTGCCAGCGTGCGCCACTCTCGAGGGCTCGCTACCGGGCTACCTTCGCCATAAAAAACGCCCCGCAGTTGCGGGGCGTTTCATTGCCATCGAGGCGCAGGACAGGCCTGCGTACCGGGCTTATTTTTGCTGCGGGCGCAAGGCCGGGAACAGTATGACGTCGCGAATGGTGTGGCTGTTGGTGAACAGCATGATCAGACGGTCGATACCGATACCCTGACCGGCAGTCGGCGGCAGGCCGTGTTCCAGCGCGGTGACGAAGTCGGCGTCATAGAACATGGCTTCGTCGTCGCCTGCTTCTTTCTGATCAACCTGATCCTGGAAGCGCTTGGCCTGATCTTCTGCATCGTTCAGCTCGGAGAAGCCGTTGGCCAGCTCGCGGCCACCGATGAAGAACTCGAAGCGGTCGGTGACGTCCGGGTTCACGTCGTTGCGGCGGGCCAGCGGAGAGACAGCTGCCGGGTACTCGGTGATGAAGGTCGGCTGCAGCAGCATGTGCTCCACTGTCTCTTCGAAGATGGCGGTGATCACGTGACCCAGCTCCCAACCTTTCATCAGTTCGATGTGCAGACGCTTGGCAACGGCCTTGGCGCTCTCCAGGGTTGTGAGGTCTTCCCGGGTCACGCCCTCGGCGTACTTCAGGATGGAGTCCACCATGGTGAGGCGCTGGAACGGCTGACCGAAATCGATGGTCAGACCCTCTTCGCCCTCTTTGGCGTAACGGATTTGGGTGTCGCCCAGAATGTCCTGCGCCAGGGTGCGCAGCAACTCTTCGGTCAGGTCCATCAGATCGATGTAGTCGGCATAGGCCATGTAGAACTCGATCATGGTGAACTCGGGGTTGTGACGCACCGAGATACCTTCGTTACGGAAGTTGCGGTTGATCTCGTAAACACGCTCGAAGCCACCGACCACCAGACGCTTCAGGTAGAGCTCGGGTGCAATACGCAGGTACATGTCGATGTTCAGCGCATTGTGGTGAGTGACGAACGGACGCGCGGAGGCACCGCCCGGGATGACTTGCATCATCGGGGTTTCCACTTCCATGAACTGCTTGTCGTTGAAGAACTTGCGGATGCCTGCAACCACTTTGGTGCGGATCACGAAGGTCTTGCGGGACTCTTCGTTGGCGATCAGATCCAGGTAACGCTGACGGCAGCGCGCTTCCTGATCGGTCAGGCCTTTGTGCTTCTCGGGCAGCGGACGCAGCGCTTTGGTCAGCAGGCGGATATCGGAAACGTGAACGGAGAGCTCACCGGTCTGGGTCTTGAACAGGGTGCCTTCGACACCGACGATGTCCCCCAGATCCCACTTCTTGAACTGCTCGTTGTAGAAACCTTCCGGCAGGTCGTCACGGGTGACGTAGACCTGGATCTTGCCGGCCATGTCCAGCAGGGTAGCGAAGGACGCCTTGCCCATGATCCGGCGGGTCATGATGCGACCGGCAATCTTCACCTGTTTACCCAAGGCCACCAGCTCTTCGGCGCTCTTGTCGCCAAACTCGGCGTGCAGATCGCCGGAGAGGCTGTCACGACGGAAGTCGTTGGGGAAGGGGTTGCCCTGGGCGCGCAAGGCGGCCAGCTTGGAACGACGCTCCGTCATCTCGTTGTTCAGTTCGAGAGAGTGGTCTACTTCCGGAGTTGTGGTTTGTTCAGACATGGTGATTCCTGCTGCTCTGTTTTTACAGGCCTGACTTCAGGCTGGCTTCGATAAACTTGTCCAGGTCGCCGTCGAGGACCGCTTGGGTATTGCGGGTTTCGACGCCGGTACGTAGATCCTTGATGCGTGCATCATCCAGTACATAGGAACGGATCTGGCTGCCCCAGCCGATATCGGACTTGGTCTCTTCGAGGGCTTGTTTTTCAGCGTTTTGCTTCTGAATTTCCAGCTCGTAGAGCTTGGCTTTCAGCTGCTTCATACACTGATCTTTGTTTTTGTGCTGGGAACGATCGTTCTGGCACTGTACCACGACGCCGGTCGGAACGTGGGTAATACGCACCGCGGATTCGGTCCGGTTGACGTGCTGACCACCGGCGCCGGAGGCACGGTAGACGTCGATACGCAGGTCTGCCGGGTTGATCTCGATGTCGATGTCGTCATCGATCTCGGGATAGACGAAAATGGAGCAGAACGAGGTGTGGCGGCGGCCACCGGAATCGAACGGGGATTTGCGAACCAGACGGTGGACGCCGGTCTCGGTGCGCAGCCAGCCGAAGGCGTATTCGCCGGTGAACTTGATGGTGGCGGACTTGATGCCGGCCACGTCGCCGTCAGAGAGCTCGATCAGCTCCGGCTTGTAACCGTGGGCATCGCCCCAGCGCAGGTACATGCGCAGCACCATGTTGGCCCAATCCTGAGCTTCGGTACCACCGGAGCCGGACTGGATGTCGATGTAGCAGTCGGAGGCGTCGTGCTGACCGGAGAACATGCGGCGGAATTCCAGATCCACCAGCTTGCTTTCCAGCACATCGGCTTCGGCCACGGCTTCGTTGAAGGTCTCTTCGTCTTCCCCTTCCACCGCCAGGCTCACCAGCATCTCGACGTCTTCGGCGCCCTGGGTCAGGGCATCGATGGTGCCCACCACGTTTTCCAGCGTGACGCGCTCCTTGCCCAGCGTCTGTGCGCGCTCCGGCTCATTCCATACGTCCGGCTGTTCCAGCTCGGCGTTGACCTCTTCTAGACGCTCTTTCTTCGCGTCATAGTCAAAGGTACCCCCTAAGAAGCTCGGTCCTCTCAGACAGCTCCTTAAGCTTGTTTAATACAGGATTGACTTCAAACATCGTGAAAACTCTCGGGGTCGATGTGATTTAAAAACGGGATATTCTAGCCAATTGTGGAAGGAATAAACAGGGTCGCCTGTCCTTGTGGGCGTCCTGTAGTCAATTTCTGGTGCAGTTTTCCCTAACTCGGTGGAAAATATCGCCCGCAGACTCATTTTCAGGTTCAGTTTCGGCCTGACGGGTCGCTAACAACGACGCAGTGCTGTGCTGTGCTGTGCACTTTTGGGAAATCCGGTTCCTGACCTCATAAGAAGAAATCATGATGAAAAACCTATCACTCAAGCAGAAGATACTGTTGTCAGTGGTGATCGCCCTGTCATTGGTGATCCTGCTGCTCTCCTGGCAGAGCTATACCAGCCAGAAGTCCCTGTTGCTGCAAGGCAGTCAGGAACAGGTACAACGACTGGGCCGCCAGCAGGCCGCCAGCGTCAGTGATTGGCTCTCTGCACGTCGCGACGTGATCCAGGCGCTTGGCAACAAGGGCGGTGCCGAACCCCTCAATGCCCTGCAACAGGCGCAAGTCTCGGGTCGCTTTCAGCTCACCTATTTTGGTGAGAGCAACGGCAAGATGCATGACTCAGACCCTTCCATCAATCGTGACGGCTATGACCCGCGCTCTCGTGGCTGGTATCAGGAAGCCATGAGCAAGGGGGGTCTTATCGTGACCAAACCTTATCTGGATGTGGCCTACAACATCATGGTGGTAACCTTGGCCCAGCCGGCGCAAGGCGGCGTGGTCGGTGGTGATCTCTCCATCGCTTCCCTGGTGGAAGACATCACCAAGATGAAGCTGCCCGCCGACGGCATCGCCATTATGATGCACAAGGACGGCACCGTCATCGCCTACAAGGACGCGGCCAAGGCGATGAAGCCGGCCACCGAGATCGACAACGATCTGACCAACGCCCTGATCGAGCAGAGCAAGGCCAGCAACAGCCTGCTCCCGGCTTACTTTGACAACGAAGGCCGCGACAAGCTGTTGTGGTCCGTGGATATCCCGGATACTGACTGGGCGCTGGTTCTGGTACTGGACAAGGAGACGCTGGAAGCCCCGCTCTCCTCCCTGCTGATGACCCAGCTTGGCCTGGCCCTGCTGGTGCTGGTGGTCAGCATCATTGCCATCTCCTGGCTGGTCAGCCTGCTGCTCGGCCCGCTCAGCAAGGTCTCCCAGGCCCTGGCCCGCATCGCCGACGGTAACGGCGATTTGACCCAGCGCATCAAGATCGACGCCAACGACGAAGTGGGCCAGCTGGCCAACAGCTTCAACCGTTTCGTCGGCAGCCAGCACCAGCTGATCGGCAACATCCGCAAGCTGGCCAACGAGCTGAATGCCGATGCCGAGCGCAGTCTGGTGACCAACCAGGCCTCCGTGGACGAGTTGCAGCGTCAGCAGCAGGAAGTGACCATGGTCGCCACCGCTGTCACCGAGATGGCGAGCGCCACCATGGAGATCGCCGGCAACGCCGAAAACACGGCTGCTGCTGCCCAGCAATCCGCCCAGAGCAGTGAGCAGGGCAAGCTGCTGGTGAACCAGACTCGCCAGTCCATCAACGGCCTGGCCGAAGAGGTGGGGCAGGCGACCGAGGTGATCGGCGAGCTGAGCCGTCACGCCCAAGCCATCTCCGGCATCCTCTCCACCATCCAGGGCATCGCCGAGCAGACCAACCTGCTGGCACTGAACGCGGCCATCGAAGCGGCGCGAGCCGGTGAACAGGGTCGTGGTTTCGCTGTGGTAGCGGACGAGGTGCGGGTGCTGTCTCGTCGTACCCAGGACTCCACCCAGGAGATCCAGTCCACCATAGAAACACTGCAGCAGACCACGGCACGTGCGGTGAGCCTGATGCAGACCAGCCAGGGGTTGGCCGACAACAGCGTGAAAGACGCCGATGCCGCCGCCGCCGCGCTGGAAGAGATCACCCATGCCGTGTCGCTCATCTCCGACATGGCGGGTCAGATTGCCACCGCCGCGGAGGAGCAGACCCAGGTGACTGGCGAGATCACTCAGAACACCACCGCCATCAAGGATGTGAGTGACGAGATCACCGCCGCTGCCATGCGCGATCTGGATCAGGCCCATAGCCTCAAGGGTCGCGCCACCGATCTGAACCAGCAGGTCTCGACCTTTATCCTGTAAGGGATGATGCGACGGGACGCCTGCGTCCTATCCTGAACAAAGCCCCGCACCTTGGTGCGGGGCTTTTTGTTATCTGCGGTCTGGCTGCTTCATGACAGGGGACGCTGGCTGGTGCCCATGATTGCCGTTGTCACCGGGGGGGCATTGGACGATGGCGCCGCACCGCCAGGATGGCGGTTAGCAAAGAGCCCACCATGAGGTGGGCTCTTGTTCATATCACGTCTGGCTGAGCGGTTTACAGGAAGGGGAGCGCCATAAACAGCTTGATCACCATGGCGTTGATGATGTCGATGAACAAGGCCCCTACCATGGGCACCACCAGGAACGCCAGATGGGACGGGCCGAAGCGCTGGGTGACGGCCTGCATGTTGGCAATGGCAGTCGGGGTGGCCCCCAGGCCGAAGCCGCAATGGCCGGCCGCCAGCACGGCCGCGTCATAGTTGCTGCCCATGACCCGGAAGGTGACGAAGATGGCGTAGAGCGCCATCGCCACCGTCTGGGTGGCCAGCAGGATGAAGATGGGCAGGGCCAGGCTGGAGAGCTCCCACAACTTCAGGCTCATCAGCGCCATGGCCAGGAACAGCGACAGGCTGACGTTGCCGAGCAGGGAAACCTCGCGATCACTCACCTCATGCCAGTTGAGCAGGGTCAACAGGTTGCGTAGCAGCACACCGACAAACAGCACGCAGACAAAGCTCGGCAGCTCGAGGGCGCCGCCCTTGAGGGCGGCGGATAACAGCTCGCCCCCTTTCAGGCTGATGGCGATCAGCGCCAGCGTCTCGATCAGGCTGAATGTGGTGAGCGGGCGCTCCATGTCGGGCATTTCGAAGCCCTTGGGCGCCTCATCTCTGTTGTGTTCTGCACCGGGCACCTGCACCTTCTTGACCAGATAGCGGGCAACCGGGCCCCCGATCAGGCCGCCCAACACCAGGCCGAATGTCGCACAGGCGATAGCGAGTTCGGCGGCGGATTGCACCCCGTACTTCTCGGCGAAGGTGGCGCTCCAGGCCGCGCCTGTGCCGTGGCCGCCTGAGAGGGTGATGGAGCCGGCCAGCAGCCCCATGTGGGGATCCAGACCGAGCAGGGTCGCCAGACCCACCCCCAGGCTGTTTTGCATCAGCAGCAGGCCGGTCACTGCCATCAGGAAGGTGATCACCGCCTTGCCGCCGCGTTTGAGGTTGGCGAGATCGGCGGAGAGTCCGATGGAGGCGAAGAAGGCCAGCATCAGCGGGGTCTGCAAACTGGTGTCGAATTGCAACTCCAGCTGCAGGGTCGAGCGCAGCAGCAGTAGCACCAGGGCGACCACCAGGCCGCCGGCAACCGGTTTGGGGATGTTGAAGGTTCGCAGTAGCCCGACTCGGGTCACCAGCAAACGACCGAGCAGCAACACCAGGGTGGCTGCGACCAGGGTGGCGTAGGAATCAAGTTGTAGCATTCAGTACTCCCATGTTGATTGGCTGTGTCTTTCGTTGATGAAGACTCACAGATTCAGCCGGGATAAAAACAGTGTGGCTCATGTGCCAACAAAGAAGGGGTGATATTCCCCCCGTCCCACGCAAAAATGGGATCTATGTGGGCCTGAATGAATCAGGCATCCAGATGAGATTTATGAAAAATCCGGCAGATAGTAGCAAAAAACACCAAATATATCCACATTTGTCAGTTTAATGGTCTGTTTTGTAATTTGTTATGATATTTAACACTATTGGGTTGGTTGTCTGTTTATGCCTGGTAACTGCGATTCAACGGCTGTCATTTGGGGCGCCAGTCTCTATAATTCGCCAGTTTTCAGCCCATCAGGTGGCAACGGACGGGATGTGAAGACCCTGGTTCGTTTCCCATGGGGATTCATGGTTTGCGGGTATTGAGCCCATTAACGCGGGTGTTGTACCCATCAAAGAGGAGAGGGTGTGAAGAAGTCTATCTACATTGCCTATACAGGCGGCACCATAGGGATGCAGCGCTCCGACCACGGCTATGTGCCGATGGCGGGCTTTATGGAAGACTGTCTGGCGCGGATGCCCGAGTTTCATCGTCCCGAGATGCCGGATTACCATATTCACGAATACGATCCCCTCATCGACTCCTCCGACATGACCCCGGCGGACTGGCAGCGTATCGCCGAGGACATTCGAGACAACTACGAGAAATACGATGGCTTCGTGATCCTGCACGGCACCGACACCATGTCGTTCACCGCCTCGGCACTCTCCTTCATGCTCGAAGATCTGCACAAGCCGGTGATCATCACTGGCTCCCAGATCCCGCTTGCCGAGCTGCGCTCCGATGGTCAGCAGAACCTGCTCAATGCCCTCTACATCGCGGCCAACTACCCGATCCACGAGGTGACGCTCTTTTTCAACAACCAGCTCTATCGCGGCAACCGCAGCAAGAAGGTGCACGCCGACGGCTTCCACGCCTTCGATTCACCGAACTACCCGCCGCTGCTCAACGCCGGCATCGCCATCTCGCTGGAAGCGGGCGAGCTGGGTGCCCCGTCCGAGCGGCCGCTGGTGCTGCACGACATCACCCCCCAGCCTATCGGCGTGGTGACCCTCTATCCGGGTATCTCCAGCGAGGTGATCGCCAACATATTGCAGCAACCGGTGAAGGCGTTGATCCTGCTGTCGTTCGGGGTGGGCAATGCGCCGCAGAACCCGGCCATGCTGGCGCTGCTCTCCGAGGCCTCGGCCCGCGGCGTCATCATAGTCAACCTGAGCCAGTGCCTGCACGGCAAGGTCAATATGGGGGGGTATGCTACCGGCAATGCCCTGTCCCGCGCCGGGGTCATCTCTGGCTTTGACATGACAGCCGAGGCGGCGCTGACCAAGCTGCACTTCCTGTTGAGCCAGGGCTTGCCAGCGCCGCGAATCCGCGAGCTGATGCAGCAATCCCTGCGCGGCGAGCTGACGCCCTGAGTGTTGGGCCCTAGCTCGGAGGGAGAGGGGATAGATCGAGGTGCTGTTGGAGGTTCGCCATGGGGAACATCGACAGGTGATCCACGAACGATCCGCAGACTGCCGATCCGTCCCCTTCTCCTCTGGTGGGAGAAAGGTTGGGGATGAGGGGGTATCCGCATCCTGCAGAGAGTGGAAAAAGAGAGGGGAGCCATAGTGGCTCCCCTCTCTGTTGTGGCCGCCGCGAGCGGCCTGCCGGGTCAGGCTCAGTGGTTGAGGTCGATCCTGACTATCTCTTCCTCGTCCCGATACTGACGCTTGAGCTCGCTCTTGCTCTTCATTACTATCTTGCCGTCACGACCTATGTTCATGTGCTCGGGATTGTCGATGTGCATCGCCTGCCAGGCCATCACCGCCTGCAGCGAGGTGGCCTTCTGGTCGTCGGTGAGGGGCTTGCCATCGGGCCATTTGCCCAGCTCAACCGCGGTCTTGAGCCGCTCATACACTTCTTTGGGCATCTGTCTGATGGCCTGTTGAAACTCACCCAGTTGAAACGACATCCGGCCTCTCCTTGAACTATTGCGCCATGAACCGCGGGATCAGACGGGCAGATCCTGGCGAACCGCGCCAGCCATCTGCTCCATCACCCGCACTACCTGACAACTGTAACCGAACTCGTTGTCATACCATACGTAGAGCACGCAGTGATCCCCTTCGGCTATGGTCGCCTGGGAGTCGACGATGCCCGCGAAGCGCGATCCCACCATGTCAGAGGAGACCAGCTCTGTGCTGGCGCTGAAGTCGATCTGGCGATGCAGGGCGGAGCTTTGCGCCATCTGCTGCAGATAGGCGTTGAGGCTTTCCCTATCTGTGGCCTGCTCCAGCGACAGATTGATGATGGCCAGCGACACGTTGGGAGTTGGTACCCGGATGGCGCTACCGGTCAGCTTGCCCTTGAGCTCAGGCAGTGCCTTGGCCACCGCCTTGGCTGCGCCCGTGCTGGTCATCACCATATTGAGGGCGGCGCTGCGACCGCGTCGTTCCCCCTTGTGATAGTTGTCGATCAGGTTCTGATCGTTGGTGTAGGAGTGCACCGTCTCCACGTGGCCGTGGCGGATACCATATTTGTCCTGCATCACCTTGAGCACAGGGGTGATGGCATTGGTGGTGCAGGAAGCGGCCGAGATGATCTTGTCATCCGGTCCGATCACCTCGTGATTAACCCCGAACACCACGTTCTTCATCTCGCCCTTGCCGGGGGCGGTCAGCAGCACACGGGCGGCACCGCGTGACTTGAGATGCTCGGAAAGACCCGCTTCGTCACGCCAGACGCCGGTGTTGTCGACGATCAGCGCATCGTGAATGCCGTAAGCTGTGTAGTCGATGTCGGCCGGGCTGTTTGCATAGATCACCTGGATGAAGGTGCCGTTGGCGATGATGGCGCTGCGCTCCACATCTACCTCGATGGAGCCGTTGAAGGGGCCGTGTACCGAGTCGCGGCGCAGCAGGCTGGCGCGTTTCTCCAGATCCCCCTCGCGACCACCGCGCACCACTATGGCCCGCAGACGCAAAGAGTTGGCGGCGCCGGTGCGCTCGATCAGCAGTCGGGCCAGCAGGCGGCCGATGCGGCCAAAGCCGTACAGCACTACGTCGGTGGCAGGTGGCACGTCGCGCCCCAGGGCCGGTGCCAGCTTGGCGCGCAGGTAGTCGTCTATGCCTGCCTCGTCCTGGTGATCCTGCCAGTAGTCGACCGCCAGCTTGCCCAGATCGATCTCGGCAGCGGTCGGGTTCAGGGCCAGGATGGCCTGCAGCAGGGGGAAGCTCTGTTGGATTGGTAGCGGGGCGCCCTGATGACGGCGAACGACTCTGTGGGCTTTGAGAATGTCGATGGTGGAGGCATTTTGCAGGGGACGTCCGTAGACGGTGATCTCGATCCCTTGCTGTCGGTAGAGGCGACCTATCAAGGGTTGCATGGCTTCGGCGAGCTCCTGGCTCTCCTGCCACGCTTGCAAGTAGTGCTCGTGGGTCATTAACCAGATCCTTTATTTCACGTTGTTGGGGCAAATAGAAATTCGTCGAATGCAGATCAGTGTAGGGATGTAGATTTCGTTATATTATTCTGCAGTCGCGGCCTTATATGGCGCGCGCATTGTAATGGATATGTAATCTGTTTGCTAGCCAAGGGTGGCCGTGACAGGCTGCAATTGTTACCAACAAGATGTGAGCCATGACCCATTTTTCAGCGCGTTCCCTGCTCTTCGGCCTCAGTTGCGGTCTGACCCTCACCGCCTGCAACGACGACAGGATCCACAACATCTGTGCCAATCATCCGACTCTTTGTCAGGACTTGGTGGACGACGGTTGGTGTCGCTATGAGCGGACCGACATCATTCGGGCTCGCTACCATCTGCAGGAAGAGGGGACGGACAGGCGCAAATATGATTTGATGCGCAGCCTAGAGCGTTACCTCAAGTGCGCCGAGCGCTCTACCAATATCGAATACAAGACAGCCCGGGAGCAGAAGAGCCCTCGGGTGGAGGGAATGCTGGCGGCGGGCGATCAGCTTGCCCAGCTCGATGCCGCTACCCGCAATTCGCAGGATCCCTACCTGTTGCTTTGGCACTGGACCAACAACACCAACGAGCTGGCACGCCAGCACTTCTTGGCGCTGGAGGGGCAGCCCGTGCTGGAAGAGCCCGAGTTGCAGCTGGCGCTGGGAGGTATCCATGCCAAGAGCGAGCCGCAGAAGGCCATCGCGTTCATGCATCATGCACTCTCCCTCTATCGGGAAGGGGATGCGGTCAACGGCAGGATCCTCACCTCTCTCAGCACCCTCTATATGGGCCAGAAGGAGTACGGCCTGGCCTATCTGTGGGGCAAGGTGAGCGAGTCGTTCCAGAATACGCCCGAGGTCTCGGCCAAGCGCTTCGGCCTCTATCACTCCCTGAGCAAAGCCGATCAGGAGGCCTGGGACAGCCAGGCCGCCACCATAGTCGAGCAGCTAAAAAGCGGGACTTACCGTCCTTGAATCCTGATGAATCACATTGAACAACTGGCCAGTGACTGGCCTCACCCCTTCGACATCCAGTTCCTGCACGGCCAGGTGACCACCGGTGGTCGCCAGCTGGAGCGCGTCACCGTCAGGGCCATCGTCCTGCGCGGTGACCGGCTGCTGCTGGTTCACTCCCGGGTCAACGGCGATCTCATGTTTCCCGGTGGCGGCATCGAGCAGGGGGAGTGTCACAGTGCTGCTCTGGCGCGCGAGCTGCGGGAGGAGTGTGGCGCCGAGCTGGTGGCGATCGGTGCCCTGCTCGGGCAGACGCGGGAGTATCGCGCCGCCCGCGAGGCCGACTATGATGCCTACTGCATCCGCTCCTTTTACTACCTCTGTCAAGTGGGGGAAGACTGGAACGAGCCCCAGCCACAGCCTTACGAGGTGCGGCTCGGCTTCACTCCCGGCTGGTTCGAGCTGGATGATGCCCTGCAGACCAACAAGACCCAGCTGGCGGGCCCTTGCCCTCAGTGGACGGCGCGGGAGACCCGGGTGCTGGCCGAGTTGCACTACTGGCACGAATCCGGCCTGCTGGCATGACTCAGGCCCCTTGAGGCAGATATAAAAAACCGCCCAAGGGTCATGCCAGTCAGCTAAGGATTTTTTGTGACTGAATATTGGAAAGTTTGAATGGCAGGAACGGTGCCATGGTCAAAGCATCAATGTGGCTGACACCTTTGCCCTGACTGGCATCCAATTAAAAGAGGGAGGCATGATGCCTCCCTCACTCTTTGGCCCTTATACCTCGCGGGCTGAGACTCACATTCTTACCACCCAAGGGCGGTTTTTTTGCGAGTTAACGATTACTGCACGCAGACCGGGCAGAAGGCGTAGGTGCCCTGCGGGTCGTTGAAGCGGGTCAGCGGATCCAGGCTGCGGTTCACCTCCTGCAGTGTCTTGCCAACGCCTGCGGGCAACCAGCTTTGCAGGTGTGGGGCCAGCGCCTGGGCGCTGCTGTCGAACAGCTGGCGCAGGAACTTGTCTTTGGCTGACTCTTCCTGCTCGATGGGGGTGACCTGCCACTCCTTGAGGTTGGCCAGTTCGGCCGCTGCCTTGATGGCGTCATCCAGATTACCGAACTCGTCCACCAGACCAAGGGCCTTGGCATCTTCGCCAGTCCAGACCCGACCTTCGGCCGCTTTCTCTGCGTCTTGCTGGCTCAGGCCGCGGCCCTTGCTCACCAGACCGACGAAACGCTGGTAAGTATCCTCCACGCTCAGCTGGATTGCCTGACCCACGTGATCCGGCAGGGCGCGGGTCGGGCCGACCCCGACGAAATCGGTGGTACCGACGCCGTCGGTATGCACACCGAAATGAGCCAGCGCCTTGTCGAAGGTGGCGAACATGCCGAACACCCCGATGGAGCCGGTGAGGGTGGTGGGGGAGGCGAAGATCTTGTCTGCATCGGCAGAGATCCAGTAGCCACCGGAAGCCGCATAGCTGCCCATGGAGACCACCACCGGTTTGCCAGCTTGTTTCAGGGCCAGCAGTTCGGCACGGATCTGCTCGGCGGCAAAGGCGCTACCGCCCGGGCTGTCTACCCGCAGCACCACAGCTTTGATCTTGTCGTCGCGACGGGCATCAGCCAGCAGTTCGGAGAGGGTGTCGCCGCCGATGGTACCGGCAGGCTGCACGCCATCCATGATGGCACCGCTGGCGACCACCAGACCCACCTCATCCTTGCCGCTTTGTGGATACTGCTCGGGCGCAGCGGCCAGGTACTCTTTCAGGCCGACCCCTTTCCAACCGTGATCGTCGTTTTCCCCGACTTCTTTAATGACCGCCTGGGTCATCTCGTCGCGGGTTGCCAGCTGATCCACCAGCCCGTTGTCGAGGGCGTAGTTGGCAGCATTGCCACCAGCCTTGCGCAGTAGCTCGAGGAAGCGATCCTTGGTCGGCGCGACTGCCTCGGGTTCTATCTCCCGCTGCCCGGCTACGTCCGTCACATAGGATTGCCACAGCTGATCCAGCCAGCGCTGGTTGGCCTCCTTGCTCTCGGGGGACATGTCGTCGCGGATATAGGGTTCAACGAAGGATTTGTAGGTACCGACCTTGAACACATGCGGCGTGATGTTGAACTTTTCCAGCGCCGACTTGAAGTAGGTCTGGTGGACGCCGAGCCCCTCGATCACCACGGCGCCGCTCTGGTTGAGCAGCACGTGATCGGCGTGGGCGGCCAGCAGGTACTGGCCCTGGTTGTAGTAGTCGGCCATGGCGATGACCGGCTTGCCGCTCTCCTTGAACTCATCGATGGCACTCGTCACCTCCTGCAGTTTGGAGATGCTGGCACCCTGTAGCCCTTGCGGTTTGATCACCAGCGCCTTGATGCGATCGTCATCCTTGGCACTTTTGATGGCCCACAGCAGATCGGAGAGGACGATTTCGCCCGGCTGCTCTTCGCTGCTGTTCAGCTGGCGCAGCAACTGCATTGTGGGATCAGTCTGCGAGCGTTGCTCCACCAGTATCCCATTGAGATTGAGGGTCAGCGCCCCTTCGATGGGAGCCTGAGGGGCTTTTTTCTGGCCCACGCTGTAGACGATGACCAGCACTACGATGAGAAACAGCAGATTGACCAGCATCAGCCGGGTGAAATTGAGCAGGCGCCACAGGCTGCGGAACAACCAACCCAGACCTTTGAAAATAGACATAGTCGCGTTATCGCCCTGTTAATGGGTAGAGAAGGATCATTATTAACCAGTTGGCCCACCAATTGCCATTTCCGCTTGGGGCGATCGGCAGCGTCATCGTCCTTTCTTGCTTCGGAACACGTCTGTTCGCTGAAAAAATGTCCAAACATTTGTTTGAAAAAGCATTTTCGATTCTTTACTCTAGCTTCAATTTGATAACAAAAAGTTAACCGGAGGCCTTGTGAGCCGCTACCCTACGCTTCTGACTCCTCTCGACCTTGGCTTCACCCAGCTCAAGAACCGGGTATTGCGTATGGATTCCTGCGCACCGGCCTCGAAAAGGAGTTCATGATGAGCCGTTATCCGACTTTGCTGACCCCCCTCGATCTCGGTTTTACCCAGTTGCGCAACCGGGTATTGATGGGCTCCATGCACACCGGCCTCGAAGAGGAGAAGGGCGGCTTTGACAAGCTGGCCGCCTTCTATGCCGAGCGCGCCCGCGGCGGTGTCGGTCTCATCGTCACCGGCGGCATCGCCCCCAACCTGCGTGGGCGGCTGGTGCCCCACGGTTCGCAACTGAGCTTCCCCTGGCAGGTCGCCAAGCACAAGAAGGTGACCCAGGCCGTGCATCAGGAGGGGGGCAAGATAGCGCTGCAGATCCTCCATGCCGGTCGTTATGCCTACCATCCGTTCAGTCTGGCGCCGAGCTCCCTCAGGGCGCCCATCTCCCCGTTCAAGCCGCGCGCCATGAGTGAGCGGCAGATCCGCGGCACCATTCGCGACTTCGCCGCTACCGCTGCGCTGGCCAAGGCGGCCGGTTACGACGGCGTCGAGGTGATGGGCTCGGAAGGCTATCTCATCAACCAGTTCATCTGCGAGCGCACCAACAAGCGCACCGATGGCTGGGGCGGCAGCAACGAGAACCGGATGCGCTTCCCGGTGGAGATAGTGCGCGCCATCCGCGAGCGGGTCGGCACTGACTTCATCATTATCTTCCGCCTCTCCATGCTGGATCTGGTGGAGCAGGGCTCCACCCTGGAAGAGGTGATCGCCCTTGGCAAAGCGCTGGAAGCGGTGGGGGTGACCCTCATCAACACCGGCATCGGCTGGCATGAGGCGCGCATTCCCACCATCGCCACCAGCGTGCCGCGCGGTGCCTTCAGCTGGGTCACTGCCGAGCTGAAAAAGCACCTCACAGTGCCACTTATCACCACCAACCGGATCAACACCCCCGAGGTGGCCGAGCGTATTCTGGCGGGTGGTGAGGCGGATATGGTCTCCATGGCGCGCCCCTTCCTGGCGGATCCTGAATTTGTCATCAAGGCGGCCGAAAACCGGGCGGACGAGATCAACACCTGCATCGCCTGCAATCAGGCCTGCCTTGATCATGTGTTCAAGCAGCAGCGGGCCTCCTGTCTGGTCAATCCCCGCGCCTGTTTCGAGACCGAGCTGACGTTTGGTCGCGTGCCCCAGCCCAAAAGGCTGGCGGTGGTGGGGGCGGGCCCGGCCGGGCTGGCGTTTGCCTGCTACGCTGCCGAGCGCGGCCATCAGGTGAGCCTGTTCGATCAGGCGAGCGAGATTGGCGGTCAGTTCAACTTCGCCAAGCAGATCCCCGGTAAAGAGGAGTTTCACGAAACCCTGCGCTACTTCGCCAAGCGACTGGAGAAGTGTGGCGTCGAGCTTTACCTCGGCCAGCGCCAGAGTGCCGAGAGCCTGCTCGGCGGCGGTTTTGACGAGGTGATCCTCGCCACCGGTATCCGCCCGCGCTCTCCAAATATTCCGGGCATTGAGCATCCCAAGGTGATGAACTACCTCGATGTGCTGCGGGATCACAAGCCGGTTGGCCAGAAGGTGGCGGTGATCGGTGCCGGTGGCATCGGTTTCGATGTGGCCGAATATCTGGTGGAGAAGAAGGTGGAGATGGATGCCAACGGCCATCGTGATCACTGGCTCAAGGAGTGGGGCATCGACAAGCAACTCGACCAGCGTGGCGGCTTGATCGCCCCCGAGATCGACGCCCCCGAGCGCCAGGTTTGGCTGCTTCAGCGCAAGGAGAGCAAGGTGGGTGACGGCCTTGGCAAGACCACCGGCTGGATCCACCGTACCGTGCTCAAGAACCGCAAGGTGCAGATGCTCTCCGGGGTGCAATATCTGGGGATCGATAACGAGGGCTTGCACATTCAGGTGGGCGAGACCAAACAGTGTCTGCCGGTGGATCAGGTGATCATCTGCGCAGGGCAAGAGCCACTCAAGGAGCTGCAGGCCGGGTTGCAGGCGGCAGGCAAGCCGGTGCATATCATAGGTGGTGCCGACGTGGCGGCCGAGCTGGATGCCAAGCGCGCTATCCGGCAAGGGGCCGAGCTGGCTGCCGTTATCTAGCCAGCCATACCCTCTGACCCTCTATCGTGCGATAAACCCCTGAGCCTCAGGGGTTTTCTTCATTCGGTGCTGTGCTAAGGTAGCGCCATCATTGCCCCAGAGAAGGAATTGCCCATGGATGCCCTCACCCTGTTGCTCAACCGCCACTCCTGTGGCCGTCTCGCCGATCCCGCCCCGAGCGGTGAGGTGCTCGACAATATCCTCAAGGCGGGACTGCGCGCGCCGGATCACGGCACCCTGACCCCCTGGCAGTTCATTCTGTTTGAAGGGGAGGGTCGTGAGCGGTTGGGTAACCTGCTGGCCGAGGCCGCCCGCGCCCGTGGCGAGGATGACGATAGCATCAAGAAGTGCCAGGAGGCGCCGCTGCGCGCGCCCTTGCTGGTGGCCGTCGCCACCCGCTATCAGGCCCACCCCAAAGTGCCGAAACTGGAGCAGGAGCTCTCTGCCGGTTGCGCGCTGATGGCGATGCAGATGGCAGCGCAGGCGCAGGGCTTCAACGGTATCTGGCGCTCCGGCTGGTTCATCTTCGATGAGCGGGTCAACGAGGGGTTGGGGTTGGCACCGGAGGATCAACTGGTGGGTTTCCTCTACCTCGGTACCCCCATGCTGGAGGCGCGCAAGTTGCGCGAACTGCCGCCAGATGAGTTTGTCCGTCGTTTCTAATCGGCATCTTTTTAGCCAAAGCCCTGACTTGTCAGGGCTTTTTTGAGCCTGCCCGATTATGTTCCTAAGGCTGTACTGATAAATAAATACTTGCCAAGAGGGGGATGGGGCTTGGCAGGGAATTTTTTAAATAGTGAGAGGCTGTTCTCAATCTTGGTTGATTACGCTATGTAAAACGTTTGCGCCTTATTAATATCTCTATGCCAGTTTAGAAGGTGACCCCTTCTGATTTTCTGCGATGAGAGTCGCAATTCCGTAGCACCTTTTTACAGCCCAACGTCTTCGTGACATTGGGCTTCATTTTTATGGGTTCCTGTTAACTGCCGCATGCCTGCCCTTACTTCACTGCGCGGCCCGCTCGGCAGTTGCTGCGACCGCCTGGCAACGGGAAGAGGTCAGCGCCCCGCGTTGGCAGGCAGGATCCGGGCCGGGTTGCCCACCACCCGCGCACCGGCTGGCACGTCTTTGGTCACCACGGCGCCCGCGCCGACGATGGCCTCCCGCCCTATGGTGACGCCGGGCAGCAGGATGGCGCCGCCACCTATCCAGACCTTGTCTTCTATGGTCACCGGCAATGCCGTCTCCATCCCCTGAATGCGCTCATCGGCTGCCAGCGCGTGGGCGGCGGTGTAGATCTGCACGTTCGGTCCTATCATGACGTTGGCGCCGATGCGGATCGGTGCGTTGTCCAGCAGAGTGGCCCCCATGTTGATATAGGAATTTTTTCCCAGGCTGATATGGCGGCCATAGGTACAGTAGAGGGGCGGACAAATAAAGGCCCCCTGCGCCAGCTCGCCGACTATCTCCTGCAGCAGCGTCAGCAGTTCCTCCTCCTCCTCGCTGCGATTGAAACGGCGATAGCGGCGCGCCGTCTCGCGGCGCAGGACATCCAGCTCCGGCGCCATGCAGTTATAGACTTGGCTACTGATCATCTTTTGATATTCGGTCATGGGGCATTCTGCTCTCTGATTGGCATGAGGTGAGTGGGGCAGCTGGCTGCCGCACACGCGTACGGACAGAGGCATATATGACTGCCTTGTCAGCAGAATAAGCGTGAGCTTCAGCCCTGCGCCGGTATCACCAGGTTTTGTGGCCTGCCATCGGCAAAGGCCAGCACATTTTCAAATGCCTTGCGAAAGTAGAGCTCATAGCTGTTTTGCTCCACATAACCCAGATGCGGTGTGGCCAGCACGTTGGGCAGACGCAGCAGGGGCTCGCTGTCGAGTGTGGCTGGTTCGAGATCGAACACATCCAGCGCAGCTTGCTTGAGCGGATTGGCGGTGAGCTCGGCATAAAGGGCTCCCGGCTCGATGAGCTCGGCCCGGCTGGTATTGACCAGCAAAGAGTCTGCTTTCATGCGAGCCAGATCGGCACGGGTAACGCAGGCTCGAGTGATCTCGTTGAGCCGCAGATGGAGGGACAAGACATCGGCCCGCCGGAAAAATGCGTCCTTGCCAGCAGCGGCCTCCAGCCCATCCTGCTCTGCCCGCTGACGGGATGAGTCACTGCCCCATATCAGTACCGACATGCCAAATGCTTTGCCATAGCGGGCTATGTGCTGGCCTATCTTGCCATAGCCCCAGATGCCGAGTGTCAGACCGTGCAGAGTTCGACCCAGACCGAGGCTGCCAGATTGCTGCCATTGGCCTTGGCCCAACGCTTTGCTGTAAGCGGGAATATGGCGCGAGGCCGCCATGATGAGTGCCCAGCAGAGCTTGGCAGGCGCAATGGGGCTGCCGACCCCTTCAGCGATGGCAACACCGTATTGTTGGCACTGTACCGGGTCTATATGCTGGCTGATCTTGCCGGTCTGGCTGATGAGCTTGAGTGAGGGAAGCCCCATCAGCAGGTGTTCGTCGATGCGAGTACGCTCGCGGATCAGTACCAGAGCCTCAATGCCTTCCAGCATGGCGGCAAGACGTGCTGCATCTGGCTCACTCTGGTTGAGTACCATGACATCATGTCCCGCCAGCATGGCAAAGCAGGGTAGATGACGAACCTGATCCTGATAATCATCCAGAATGGCAATGCGCATAAAGAGTCTCCGTTCCCCTCATTCCTCGTTTGATGGTCATCCTACCGGAATCGAATCGGAATTTGTTCTCGAGTGGATATTTTTCTCGGCGGGTTAGCACTATGGGCAAGCCAACGAGCCTCGTATTGGCTGGTCAGGTTTCATGGGGACTGAAACGAGCAGGGCCCCCGTACGGGAGCCCTGCTTGTATAGGACGTGGCGGATTTTATCAGCCGTGCTTGCGGCCGGAGAGGCGGCACCACTCCTCTTTCACTGCGGTCGGGTCCATGTCGAACCACTGGCCGTAGATGGTTTCCAGCTCCGGGGCCTGGCTTTCCAGCACGCCGGAGAGGGCCATCAGGCTGCCCGCCTTGCCGTGGCCGGCGATAAGCGGTGCCAGTTCGCGCAGCGGGCCGGCCAGGATGTTGGCTACGACGACATCCGCTTCGACGTCTTGCGGCTGGTCGGCAGGCAGGTAGAGTTCAATCTGGCCCGCCACGCCGTTACGCTCGGCGTTGTCGTGGCTGGCCTGGATGGCCTGCGGGTCTATGTCGATGCCGATGACGCGGGCGGCACCCAGTTTCAGGGCGGCGATGCCGAGAATGCCGGAGCCACAGCCAAAGTCGACCACGGTTTTACCGGTCAGATCCAGCCCGTCCAGCCACTGCAGGCAGAGCGCCGTGGTGGGGTGGGTACCGGTACCGAAGGCCAGCCCCGGATCCAGCATGACGTTGACCGCATCGGGGTTCGGCACATCGCGCCAGCTCGGGCAGATCCAGAGGCGCTCGCCAAACTGCATGGGGTGGAAGTGATCCATCCACTCGCGCACCCAGTCCTTGTCTTCCAGTTGCTCGACCTTGTAGCCCATGTCTTCGCCGAAGATCTGCTGGAAGAAGGCGATGGTGGGGGCCGGATCGGTTTCGGCATCGAACAAGCCCATCACTTCGGTCTCGCCCCAGAGCGGGGTTTCACCCGGCAGCGGCTCGTACACGGGCACATCCTGGGCATCCATAAAGGTCACGGCCTGGGCTCCACGCCCCAGCAGCATGTTGCTCACCTTGTCTGCTGTCTTGGCAGTGGCGTTGATTCGAATTTGTATCCAGGGCATGGCGTCGACTCTTCATAAATGTGAAACCGCGAGATTCTACCATCATGGGCCTGTGCTGTCGTGGTTTGCCCATGTCGGCATGACGCAGGAAGAGAACGCCGCCGAGTCGGCTCGGTTAATGTCTTTCTCATTGGGTGACGGGAAGCAACCTGTGCTGCTCGATCATGTCAGGGGTCTGGAACAGGGCGCGGGTGAACATAAACTCCTGGCTGAAGGTGACGCTCTTGCTCTTGAGCAGGGAGAGATCCCAGGGCTCGCTCGATTCGGCGATAGTGCAGATATGGCCGAACGGGCGAATGAGGTTGGCCATGGCATCCCAGTGCTGCTCGGTGGCATTGGTACAGCAATGGCGTTGCACGAAGGGGGATTGCCCTGTTGCCACACCACGTTTGCCAGCAGGATCTGGCGACGGGGCGGTTGCACAAGGTGCTGCCGGATCACCCCATACCGCCCAATCCCCTTTACCTCATCTACCCGAGCAGGGAACATCTGGCGCCCGCCTTGCGCTCGCTGATGGATTTCGTCGCCGAGCGGCTGCCGTTTGCCTGAGGTTACCAGTTGCTCTGGCTGGCGGACTCCTGGTTGGGCTTGAGGCCGAGCGGTACCGACTGGCGCTCCGCCAGCATGCGGATCTGCCCTTCGATCAGGCTGGCATTGGGGCCCAGCACCAGTACCAGCTGGTGATCGTTGAGCTGGAGCCAGGAGAGGCAACCCAGCCCCAGCAGACGAGACTGATCCACCCGCGCTATGTCGCGGACCCGCAGGCTGAGGCGGGTCAGGCAGACGCTCATGGCCTGCAGGTTGTCCATCCCGCCCAGCACCTTGAGGTACTGGATCGCCAGCATCTGGGGGTCGGAGGGGGCGACGCTCGCCAGCCGTGGATACTCGTTGGCGATGGGCTTGCTCGGCAGTCTGAGGGGGGCGCGCTCCAGCAGTTGATAGAAGAGCAGGGTATAGGCGACGAAGAACAGGATACCGACCGGAATGAGCCAGAAGCTGTGCACGCCGGACTGATAGCTCAGCATCAGATCCAGCAGGCCGGCGGAGAAGTAACTGCCCACCTGGATGCCCAGAGCATTGCAGATGGCGAGCGACAGCCCGGTCAGCAGGGCATGGGCCAGAAACAACCAGGGGGCGGTGAAGGCGAACAGAAACTCGATGGGCTCCGTGATCCCCACCAGTGCCGAGGTGAGTGCCAGGGTGAGCAGCAGGCCCCCTTGCGGCAGTCGCTGCATGCGCTGGCGGTGCAGCCAGATGGCAAAACAGGCGCCCGGCAGGCCGAACATGATGATGGGGTAGAGCCCGGCCACATACCCTTCGTGCAGAGGCTGGGCAGAGGCCAGCGCCTGCAGGTTGCTCTCGCCCAGCCCCATGAGGCTGCCCAATACCTGATGCAGGCCAAGGGGGATCAGCAAGCGGTTCAGCACGCCATAGCAGAAAGCCCCCAGCGGGGTGGTGAGCAGCTCTGAGGCCAGCAGCGTGATGCCCTGCTCCAGCAGGGGCCAGAACAGGGAGAGAGGGAACGCCAGCAACAGGCAGCTGAGCGCCGAGGCGAACAGGCAGAGAAAGTCCCGATTCACTCTCTGCAACCAGCCCGACAGTGTATGCCGCTTCACCCAGGGGTAGACGATGGCCGTGGTCATGCCCGCCAGCAGGCCGCAGATCATGTCCGCATGCAGGCCGGGGGCCAGGGTGCCCAGTGCCGAACTCAGCAACAGAAAGTTGACGGCCCCGGCCAGCGCCTGGGTACCCTCTCCCTGCCGGCTCAGGCCGAAGGCGATGGCCACCGCGTAGATGAGCGGCATCTGGCTGAACAGGGCACGTCCCGTGAGGGAGAGCACCGCCAGATCCAGCACATCCGGTTGACCGAGCCGATAGAACATGGCCGCCAGCGGCATTATGGAGACCGGCAACAGCAGGGCATAACCGAGTCGTTGCAGGGCTTGAGTCAGGATCTGTCTGGCGTTCTGTATTGGCATAAGGGAACGTGGTTTTGTGACGTGGCGCACATTTTACCTGCAAAACACCCATTTGAGGATGGTTTTGGAGCCCTTCATTAATCTATTTGTTATTGCTGCTCAAACAATCGCCGCACGCCCTGATCGGGTGGTGGTGTCAGCAGGCTGACCACCACGAAGGCAGCCAATCCCAGCCCCAGGCTCGGCACTATGGCGTGCAGTCCGGCCAGCTTGATCCCCCACTGACTCAACACGCCATAGCAGACGATGCCGGACACCATGCTGGCCAGCGCGCCCGGGCCGTTGGCCCGTGACCAGTAGAGGCCGAGCACCAGCGGCCAGAGGAATACCGCCTGCAAGCCGCCAAAGGCGAGCAGGTTGAGCCAGATGATCATCTCGGGGGGCTGTAGCGCCGCGAGCAGCACCAGGGTGCCCAGGATCAGGGTGCAGAGCAGGGAGAGGCGGGGAATGTGCACCTCCAGCTTCTCCTGCTTCGGATTGAGGTAGTTGAGGTAGAGATCCTTCACCAGGGTCGCAGAGGCCTGGATCAGCTGGGAGTCGATGGTGGACATGATGGCTGCCATGGGCGCCGCCAGGAAGACCCCGGCCAGCCAGGGGGGCAGCACCTCCATCATCAGCGAGGGCATGATTTTGTCCGGGCTGTCCATGCCGGGCAGGATGGCGCGACCGAGCGCCCCGGCCAGGTGCATGCCGAACATCAGCAGGGCACTGACCACGGTGCCGATGAGAATGCCTCTGTGCAGCGCCTTGCTGTCGCGGTAGCCAAAGCAGCGCAAGGCCGAGTGTGGCAGCCCCACAACCCCGACACAGACCAGGATCCAGAAGCTCAGCATGAAGGGCTGGGTCAGCATGTCGCCGGCCCCCTGCGGGCTCACCAGCTTGGGATCGATCTCCCTGAGCTGGTGGATGAGATTGGGCATGCCGTCACCGGCAATCAAAATCCCCGCCAGCAAGGCGCCGGTGCCGATCAGCATGATGATCCCCTGCAGGGCATCGGTCATCACCACGGCGCGAAAGCCGCCGATCACCGTATAGAGCAGCACGCAACTGGCAAACAGGAAAAGCCCCTGCTGATAGCTCAGGCCGGTCGCCGTCTCCAGCAGGCGGGCGCCGCCGATAAACTGCACCACCATGGTCGCGATAAAGGCGAGGATGATGGTGACCGAGCCCAGCACGACGACGGCCTTGCTCTGATAGCGGGCCCACAGCATGTCGTTGATGGTCACCGCATTGACCCGGCGGGCTATGATGGCGAACTTCTTGCCGAGCACCCCCAGGGTGAGCCAGACGGTGGGCAGCTGGATCATCGCCAGCAACACCCAGCCAAGGCCTATTTTGTAGGCTGCCCCCGGGCCGCCGATGAAAGAGGACGCCGAGGTATAGGTGGCTACCAGCGTCATGGCCAGTACCAGGCCGCCCATGCTGCGGTTGCCGATGAAGTACTCCTGCACGAAGTCGCCGCCGGCGCGGTGGCGGCTGGCCCAGAAGCCGATCCCGAGCACCAGCACCAGATAGAGGATGAGCGGCAGCATCAGCTCAAGATTCATGGGGGGGCTCCTTGGCATGGGGGGGGGGCGTATCGAGGGGAATATCCACAAACAGGCGATCCACCATCAGGCCGCACAGCACGATGAACAACAGTGGCATAACCATGCAGCTGAGCAGGAACCAGAGCGGCATGTCCCAGTATTCGATCTCTTCGGGGATGAAGTACGCAGTGCCATACCAGGCAAGGAAGTAGAGCAGGGTCAGCAGCAGGCAGAGGGCTGCTTCCCGGCGAGCGAGCGCGAAACGATTCACCTTGGCCTCCGACAATTTTGAGGGGCGCAAGGATAACAAAAAAGGGCCATGTCGCCATGGCCCTTTTTCAACAGAGGCTCCTTACGGAGCTGACTTCTATCGGAAGTCATTGTTCTGCCTTAGATCCTTACAGACCCAACTTCTTGTGCAGGTAGTGGGCGTTGGTACTGCGCCACCGTGCAATGTCATCGGGTCTCTATCAGTGATCCTTACAGACCCAGCTTCTTGTGCAGGTAGTGGGCGTTGGTACTGCCACCGTGCAATGTCATCGGGTCTCTATCCGCGATCCTTACAGACCCAGCTTCTTGTGCAGGTAGTGGATATTGGTGCCACCGTGCTGGAAGTTTTCGTCTTTCATGATCTCTTTTTGCAGGGAGACGTTGGTCTTGATCCCTTCCACCACCAGCTCGTCCAGCGCCTGGCGCATGCGGGCGATGGCGACGTCACGGTTCTCGCCGTAACAGATCAGCTTGCCGATCATGGAGTCGTAGTAAGGCGGAACCTTGTAACCGGCGTAGATGTGGGAATCCCAACGTACGCCCAGACCACCCGGCGCATGGAAGCGCTGGATCAGGCCCGGAGACGGCATGAAAGTAGCCGGGTCTTCGGCGTTGATCCGGCATTCGATGGCATGGCCACGGATGAGGATGTCCTGCTGGGTGATCGACAGGGGCTGACCGGCGGCGATGCGCAGTTGCTCCTTGATCAGATCCACGCTGGTGACCATCTCGGTGACCGGATGCTCAACCTGGATACGGGTGTTCATCTCGATGAAATAGAACTCGCCGTTTTCGTACAGGAACTCGAAGGTCCCCGCGCCGCGGTAGCCGATCTCGATACAGGCGCGCACGCAGCGCTCGCCGATGAACTTGCGCATCTCTTCGGTGATGCCGGGTGCCGGTGCCTCTTCGACCACTTTCTGGTGGCGACGCTGCATGGAGCAGTCACGCTCGCCCAGATAGAGGGCGTTGCCCTGGCCGTCTGCCAATATCTGAATTTCGATATGGCGCGGGTTTTCCAGGTACTTCTCCATGTAGACCATGTCGTTCTTGAAGAACTGGCCTGCTTCGGATTTGGTCAGGGCGATGGCGGCAGCCAGCTCGGCTTCACTGCGTACCACGCGCATGCCGCGACCACCACCGCCACCGGCGGCCTTGATGATCACCGGATAACCGATGCGCTTGGCAATGGCGGCGTTGTGCTTGGCATCGCTGTCGACGGGACCGTCGGAGCCTGGTACGCAAGGTACGCCGGCCTTCTTCATCGCCTCGATGGCGGAGACCTTGTCACCCATCAGGCGAATGGTCTCAGGCCTAGGGCCGATGAAGATGAAGCCGGATTTTTCGACCACTTCGGCGAAATCGGCGTTCTCGGAGAGGAAGCCATAACCCGGGTGGATGGCAACGGCTCCCGTGACCTCGGCGGCGGCGATGATCGCCGGCACATTGAGGTAGGATTCACCGCTGGCAGGCTTGCCGATGCAGATGGTTTCGTCGGCGAGGAGCACATGCTTGAGCTCCCGATCGGCGGTGGAGTGAACGGCCACTGTCTTGATCCCGAGCTCTTTGCAAGCGCGCAGGATCCGCAGGGCAATTTCACCGCGGTTGGCGATGACTACTTTGTCCAACATGGGTGGCAATTTCCCTTATTCGATGATGAACAGCGGCTCGTCAAATTCGACGGCCTGACCATTTTCAACCAGGATCGCTTTGATCACGCCGGCCTTGTCAGACTCGATTTGGTTCATCATTTTCATGGCTTCGACGATGCACAGGGTATCGCCAACATTGACGTGCTGACCCACTTCCGCGAACGGTTTGGCTTCCGGGCTGGAGGAGCGATAGAAGGAGCCCACCATGGGGGAGCGCATCAGATGGCCACTCGGCGCGGCCGCATCGGCGGTCGGTGCTGTGGCGGCGGCGGCCGGTGCGGCGGCAGGGGCCATGGCTGGCTGCATCATCATCTGCGGCATGGCGGTGGTCACCTGACCGGAGAAGTTGCGGCTGATGCGAACGGACTCTTCACCCTCGGAGATCTCCAGTTCGGCGATGCCGGACTCTTCAACCAGTTCAATCAGCTTCTTGATTTTGCGGATATCCATTAGCATTCTCTTTCTTCTTTATCTGATCAGTGATTATCAAGCCGCGCGCAACTGATGCACGGCCGCGGTTAAAGCGAATTGGTAGCCATCGGCACCCAGCCCGCAGATCACCCCCCTGGCGACATCAGACAGATAGGAGTGATGACGGAAGGGCTCCCTGGCATGGACGTTTGACAGGTGAACCTCGATAAAGGGGATGGCCACACCCAGCAGTGCATCGCGGATGGCGACACTGGTATGGGTGAAGGCTGCCGGATTGATGATGATAAAATCCACCTGGCCCATGGCCTGATGAATGCGGCTGACCAACTCATGTTCGGCGTTGGATTGCAGGTGTTCCAGTGTGACACCGAGTTCGCTGGCGTTGTGCGTCAGATCGGCAACGATCTCGTCGAGCGTCTTGCTGCCGTAGATGCCCGGTTCCCGTTTGCCCAGCAGGTTCAGGTTCGGCCCGTTGAGCAGGAGAATACGGTGATTTTGCGACATATTGAGTACATCCTCGATGATAATGCTGCTATCTATCCGCTATCTTGTGGACTACCAGAAATCTAGCCATTTTCTGAGCAATTCGGTGTGCACTGGTACACAGATTTCGCAATTATATTGATTTCGTGAAAATTAGCAGCATTTTACTGGTCTAATCTCTACATCTGTCTGTTTTTTTGAGCTCTTGGGCTCGCTATTCAATGGCTCGGTAGCAGAGACGACAAAGCCGGCACTGGGCCGGCTTTGGGGGCTGCGAAGGGGCGGGATCAGGCCGCTTCGGATTGCTCGCGGATGAGTTTGTCCACTACACCCGGATCCGCCAGGGTGGAGATATCCCCCAAGCTATCGGTTTCGCCGGCGGCAGGATATGGGGCATGATCATGCGGCTTCCGACTTCTCGCGAATGAGCTTGTCCACTACACCCGGATCAGCCAGGGTGGAGATATCCCCCAGGCTATCGGTTTCACCGGTGGCGATCTTGCGCAGAATTCGGCGCATGATCTTGCCGGAACGGGTCTTGGGCAGCCCCTCGGCCCAGTGGATCACATCCGGGGTGGCGATGGCGCCAATCTCCTTGCGGACCCACTCCTTCACCTCTTTGTGCAGCTCGCGGCTCGGCTCTTCCCCGGCGATCAGGGTGACATAGGCGTAGATGCCCTGACCCTTGATCTCGTGAGGCACCCCCACCACAGCCGCTTCGGCAATTTTGGGATGGGAGACCAGCGCCGATTCAATTTCGGCTGTGCCCATGCGGTGTCCCGAGACGTTCAGTACATCATCCACTCGCCCCGTGATCCAGTAGTAACCATCCTCATCGCGACGGGCGCCGTCGCCGGTAAAGTAACGACCTGGGAAGGTCGAGAAGTAGGTCTGCTCGAAGCGCTCGTGATCGCCGAACACGGTGCGCATCTGACCCGGCCAGGAGTCGGAGATCACCAGATTGCCCTCGGTGGCCCCCTCCAGCGGCTCGCCCATGTTGTCTACCAGCGCTGGCTGCACACCGAAGAAGGGACGAGTGGCTGAGCCTGGCTTGAGATCGGTGACGCCGGGCAGCGGGCTGATGAGGATGCCACCGGTTTCGGTTTGCCACCAGGTATCGACGATGGGGCAGCGCTCCTCGCCTATAGTGCGGTAGTACCACTCCCAGGCTTCCGGGTTAATGGGTTCACCCACGGAGCCCATGATGCGCAGGCTCTGGCGAGAGGTGCCCTCGACCGCATCCCGGCCCTTGGCCATGAGCGCGCGGATCGCCGTCGGTGCCGTGTAGAGGATGGAGACCTGGTGCTTGTCCACCACCTGGCTCATACGGTTGGTGGCCGGGTAGTTGGGCACCCCTTCGAACATGATGGTGGTGGCGCCGTTGGCGAGCGGCCCGTAGACCAGATAGGAGTGGCCCGTGACCCAGCCCACGTCGGCGGTACACCAGTAGATGTCCTCCTCGTGGTAGTCAAAGATGTACTTGAAGGTGAGGGTGGCATAGACCAGATAGCCGCCTGTGGTGTGCAACACGCCCTTGGGCTTGCCGGTCGAGCCTGAAGTGTAGAGGACGAACAGGGGATCTTCGGCACCCATGGCTTCGGGCGGGCAGTCGGCGCTGACGGTCGCGATGGCTTCGTGCCACCAGATGTCCCTGTGGCCATGCCAGGCGACCTTGCCGCCGGTGCGCTTGAGCACTATCACCTTGCTGACCTGGGTATCCGGGTTGGTGAGCGCTTCATCCACATTCTTCTTGAGCGGGACCGGGCGGCCGCCGCGCAGCCCCTCGTCGGCCGTGATAACGATGGAGGAGCCGGAGTCGATGATGCGACCGGCCAGGGCCTCCGGCGAGAAGCCGCCGAAGACGATGCTGTGCACGGCGCCGATACGGGTACAGGCCAGCATGGCGATGGCGGCTTCCGGCACCATGGGCATATAGAGGCAGACCACGTCACCTCGGTGAACCCCTTGTGCTTTCAATACGTTGGCAAACTTGCACACTTCGCTGTGCAGTTCGCGGTAGGTCAGCTTGCGATCTTCGGCGGGGTTGTCCCCTTCCCAGATGATGGCGACCTTGTCACCGCGCTGTGCCAAATGGCGATCCAGGCAGTTGGCCGAGACGTTGAGCAGGCCATCTTCATACCACTTGATGGAGACGTGGCCCGGGTCGTAGGAGGTGTTCTTGACCTTGGTATAGGGCTTGATCCAGTCGAGGATCTTTCCCTGCTCACCCCAGAAGGCATCCGGATCCTGCACCGAGGCCTGGTACATGGCCTCGTAGCCTGCCTTGTCCAACAGGGCGTCCTTGCTGATGTGGGCCTTGATCGGGTAGACCTTGCTCTCGCTCATGTGTCACTCCTTTTGATACATTCTTGTAATGATTAAGTAACAACTTATACCTTTGGCGAGGGAGGGCAATTAGACTTTTGGATAGATGGAAACAGTTACTTACAGTGCCATTCGTGACAACTCATAGGTGATAGCGTAAAAACATCGGTTTTATCGATGGAGATCGCTATGTTGTCCCTGCTCCTTTGCACCGCCCTCTGGCAGTCCGATGCCTCTACGCTGGTTGATGAAGCCGCGCTTGCTGATCCCCAGCCCAAAGAGTTCCCCGTGACTCGCGTGCAGGGCGGCTCGCCAGCAGTGCGGGAGCGTATTGCCGATCAGATGGGCAATGCATTTCTGGCGCGCAAGCCCCCGGTGACAGTGACGCTTCGACAGCCCGACTTACGTTACCCTCAGGATCCCTTGCTGGCTGATCCGCACCAGGCCCGGAGTGAGGTTTGGGATACAGAGTTAGGGTTGACGTTCAACGAATAAGTGATGTGCCCGGTTCTATCCCAGGTCAACACCAGACCCCCTTGCCGGGGGCCAGTTGAGCGGCGAGATGGGGCTCGGTCAAGGGATGGCTGAACAGATAGCCCTGTCCCTCCTGGCAGTGCAGGGATTGCAGAAACTGGCGCTGAGCCTGGGTTTCGATCCCCTCGGCGGTGACCGCCATGTTCAGGCTGTCTGCCAGGTTGATGATGGTACGGCACAACTCCCGGCTGTGTTTGTCATCCGGTAGGGCCTGCACGAAGGTGCGGTCTATCTTGATGCGATCGATGGGCAGACTTTTCAGCAGGCTCAGGGATGAGAAGCCGGTCCCGAAGTCGTCGATGGCGATCTGCACCCCCAGCGCCTTCAGGCGGGTGAACAGCTGCATGCTCTGATCGACCCGCTGTATGATGCTCTCTGTGACCTCTATCTCCAGCCGATCCGGCGGGAAACCTGTTTCCGCCAGAATGGCGGCGACCCGCTCCACATAGCCAGGAGTTCGCATCTCCCGCACCGAGACATTGACCGAGAGCCGTGGCACCGCTAGGCCAGCCGTCAGCCACGTCTGTCCCTGCTGACAGGCGGTGCGCATCACCCACTCCCCAATCTGCTCTATCAGACCGCACTCCTCGGCCACCGGGATGAAGCGAGCGGGGGCTATCATGCCCTCGTTGGGATGTTGCCAGCGCAGTAGAGCCTCCAGCCCGCTCAGGCGGTTGCTGTTCAGGTCCGTCAGTGGCTGGTACATGATGCAGAGCTGATGCTGTTCTATGGCCTTGATCAGTCCCTGCTCCATGCTCATTCGCTCACGGAGCTGCTCGGCCATGTCGGGGGTGTAGAACAGATAGCCGTTGCGGCCCCGGCTCTTGGCCTCATACATGGCGTTGTCGGCTGCGCTGACCAGGGCATCCGGGTTCTGGGCGTGTTCAGGGTAGAGGGCTATGCCTATGCTGGCGGAGACGGCGACCTGCTCGTGTGCCAGCTCGACCGGCTCGCGCAGGCGGGCCAGCAGCTGATCGGCGAGCCGTTCCAGCTCTTCCTGCTGCTCGAAATAGGGGATCAGCACCAGAAATTCATCTCCACCGAGCCGGGTGGCAACGTCGTTGTGGTGCAGGCAGAGGCGGATGCGTTCGGCCAGCAGCTTGAGCAGCTGATCCCCCGCCCTGTGGCCCAGGTTGTCATTGATTAGCTTAAAGCCGTCCAGGTCGATGAACAGCAGGGCGAGTCGCTGCCGGTTGAGCTGGGCTGTCTTGATCTCCAGTTCGAGCCGCTCCTGCAACAGGTTGCGGTTGCCGAGCTCGGTCAGGGGATCGTGATAGGCGAGGTGATTGAGCTGTGCCTCGGCCTTGCGGATGGCGCTGATGTCGGAGAAGGCTATCACGTAGTGGGTGATGTTGTGGCGATTGTCGTAGAGCGCGCTGACGTGCTGCCAGGAGGTGAAGTAGCCGCCATCCTTGCGCAGGCATATCATCTCCCCGTGCCAGGCATGGCTGCCGGGCTGCAGGGTATGCCAGGGGTAGTCGATACCGGTATGGCTGCGCGGATGCATGATGGATTCCGGCGACTTGCCCACGACCTCGTTCGCTTCATATTGGGTCATGTTGCAGAAGGCCGGGTTGACCGAGATGATCTGGCGCTGGCCATCCATGATGATGATGCCCTCGGCCGTGGTTTCGAATACCACATTGGCCTGGCGCAGCTGGTCTTCCTGAATGCAACGATCGGTCGCGTCGTGGATCACCCCCATGATGCGGTGCCCCAGACTGTCGGGGGTCGCCACGTGAAGGGTGTGAAGATCGATCCAGCCCCGCACCTGATCGGGCCCCAGATAGCTCAAGGTCAGATGAAGGGGGGCCGTGCCTTTGAGCGCCGATCTGAGTTGCTCCCCCGAGACCGGGTCGAAGCGCTTGATGAACTGATCCATTCCCCCTTCAAACTGATGGGCCTGCGTCCCGAGCAGACGCTCAACCTGGCCATCAAATTGCAGCCGATCCTCTGTCACATACCACTCCCAGACCCCGACTTGGCCGGCGCTCATGGCCAGTTGCAGCCGTTGCTGCGCCTCGACCAGCTCGGTCACATCCCGCACTATGGTCAGGATGCCGTCAGGTGTGCCCTGCTCATCCCGCATGGGGCTGTAAATGGCCTGCCAGTGCCGTTGCTGGCCCTGATGCGCCTTTGTCTGACCACTCAGGCTCAGCGTCACCCGGGGGACGCTGCTGCTGATGATCTGCTGGAACAGGGGTTCCAGTACTGGCGCCAGAGTCGGCACTATCTCACGCAAGTATTTGCCGTAGTGATCCTCACGGGAGAGGCCGTTGATATCGGCGAGTGTCTGATTGACGCTGCGGCAGCGAAAATGGCGGTCGAACACACCTATGCCAAACGGTGCCAGCTCGAACAGTTGCTGCAGTTCATTTGGATTCATATGACCTGTTTTTGGTGAGGCAGGCATGAATTCGGATGTCTCTTCGCACATGATGGTTCCTGAATTGACTTTATTGTCATTTAAGGTGTTATCAGTATGGCATGAAGCGCTTTGGAGGGAAGAGAGAGGGGCTGTATTTGCCCCCTCTCTGGTGCCTGACGTGTTCAGGGGTTGGTTTATCAAAGGTGGAGTGGTGGGGTGCTACCAGTGGAAGCGATAGCTCAGGGTCAGGCTCACCACCGGCTGCCAGTCATGCTCCTTGATCAGCCACTGCTTGGCCCCCAGCTCAGTGCCCAGTCGCCACTGCTGCCAGGCCCAGCTGCGCTCGAGCGTGAGCCCCCAGTCCCGCCAACCCGCGTTGGCATCATAAGCTGCCATGTGAGCCTGACTGCCCCGCGTTAGCCAGAGGTTGAGGGAGAGGGCGGCCGGCAGCGGCAGGCTGTGCTCCATATACCAGATCTGGCCATAGCGACCGGTGACATCATGGAGCTGGCCCAGGGTCAGCTGATGATCCTCATCCAACTGCCAGCCGAGGCGCCAGAGCGCGCTGAAACGAGTGCGATCGACCACCTGCATGGGGCTGACCCCCACGGCGAGGAAGCTCTTTTGGTAGAGCGGCAAGGCCAGTCCCGCACTCTGTCCATCGGCAAAGATCAGGCCAACCAGGGTCTCCCGTTCATGGGTGAGCCAGAGCTGCATGCTGGCGTCGGCACTGCCCCCAGCCTGATTGCTGCCGAGCTGCCACTGGCTGCCCACTTGCCACAGGTTGTCCGGCTCCTTGGCTGACAGGGGCAATGCGAGTGCCGGGGCCAGTAGTAGCCAGCGACGGCTACTTGCCATAGAGCCGCAGCCAGTCTCTGTCTTGATGCATGCCCATCAGGTGGCAGATGATACCGGAGCGCTGGAAGGCGTAGATAAGAAACACGCTGGTGGCACTGAGTGCCATGATGAGGCCGAAGCTGTTGGGCAATATGGTGCCCTGGCGAGCGGTCCACCACAGCAGCAAGGGGCCCCACAGGTGCACGAAGATGCTTTTGTGGAAGATGAAAACGGTCAGCGAATACATGCCTATCCAGTTGAGCGGGCGCCAGCACAGGCGGATGTTGCGCTGATGCAACCAGAGCACGACACCGATCACCAGAAACTCCATGCCCCAGATCCCGGCGCGGCCCGTCATGTCCATCGCCAGCTCATGCTCGTTGGCATAGATGTCGTTGAGTTCGACGGAGCTGCGTTCGCCAAACACAAGGTAAACAGCGAGGGCGATGAGAGAGAGGGTGAGCACCAGGCCGTTGAGGCGATCCCGCCACTGGGGACGCTGATGCCAGCACCAGCCATACAGGAAGCCGAAGCAGCCGCTGGCCATGAAGAGATCGAGGCGGGCATCGAGCTCATAGTCAGGGTGCACATGCAGTTTCATCCAGCTGTCGATGTGGCCGAGCAGGGTCTGCACGCCGAGTTGATCCAGCAGCAGGCTGAGCAGGGTCAGCAGCAGCATGCCGCGCATACCGAACCAGGCGTAGACCAGCGAGAAGAGCGCTAGCAGGCACATCCATAACATGACCGGATAGAAAGAGATGGCCTCGCCGAAGTTGGGGGCTATGACCAGTCCCTCGACATAGAGCACCAGAATGATGCTGGCAAACAGCACCAGCTTGCCGGCCAGCTGCGGTTTGAAGCTGGCTTGATCGCGACGGCTCAGGTTGAAGGCCGCCAGGGCCAGATAGATCTGGCTCACCCAGGGAATGAGCCAGGCCGAGACCTGTGCCGTGGTGTGATCCATGGGCAGCAGATGGCCAGCCATGGCCTTGTGCGACAGATAGAAGCTGTCCCACAGGGCCTGTTCCCGGTTGAAGAAGTCGATATACCAGTAGTTGAGGTAGCCGGTGTAGTGTTCGAAGACGGCCATGAAGATGACGAGCCCTCGCAACAGGTCGAGACCCGTGATGCGTGCGTCCTGTGGAGGCATGGGGTTGCTCCTGTATCGGTGGAAAAGGAGCGGCACTATAACGGTTGCAACAAAACTGAATGGGAGCTGAATGTAAGCGGATGTTACCGTCGTTCGTCACACCCGCCTTGCGATAGCGGGGGATCTTCGGATCCGGCTGTCATGATTTGTAATACTTTTGGCGGTTCTTCAGCCCTTCTGGCGGCCGAATGCCTGAATGCCGCGCACCAGCACCAGCAGGCCTAGCACTTGGAAGGGCAGGGAGAGGGCGAGTAACAGCAGCCAGTGGGCCTCGCTGCCGCTGGCGTTGATGAAGTCTATCCAGGCGACCAGCAGGGTGAGCATGCCCGCTATCTGAAAACGACGGCGCAGCACCACTTCCACCCCCAGATTGGCGAGATAGAGGGTCAGCAGTATGCCGCCAAAGCCGGTGAGTTGGGCCGTGCCGTAGATCTCTCTATCCGGATTGAACAGCAGGCTGATCAAGGGGGTCAGACCCTGCTCCTGCGGGATCAGTGCCAGTAGCCAGCAGGCGATCAGTAACAGGGCTGTTTTCATCGGCTCAGTCGGCGGAACGGGCCGGTTTGACCAGGCTGAGGTAGTTGGCATCCATGGTGAGGAATACCCCCAGCAGGCGGGCGCTGGCACCATAGAAGCCGAATGGATCGGCGGCGCGGCAGGCGGCCTCAAAAAGGGGGAACCAGGCCAGCAGATGAGTGTGCAACAGCGCTTCTTGCTCGCCGAGCCACAATTCACGCTGATCGGCACTGGCGGCTTCGGCGGCGCGTATGATGAGATTGCCCATCAGATCCAGTTCGACGCCCAGATGATCGACCGGCTGCGGGTACTTGGCGTCGACGTCGATGGCGAGCCGTGCCAGTCGTTCTTGCATGCGCACCAGGGATGCCACCGTCAGATGGGCGGACTCATAAGGCTGAACGGCGGGGTCGGCCAGAAACAGCGCCTTGAAATCGGCGGTCAGGGCTCGGGCCCGATCCGGGCGCACCAGCAGGCGGGCGATGGCCTCGTTGAGTTCGGTGACGGCCGGGCGCATGGGATCCAGCGTGGAGAGGCTCTTCAGGAAGCTTCGCACATCGTAGCTGTCGTATTCGGCGATCTGTTCATCACTGAGCTCGGCGCTAAACAGGGTGGCAAACCACCAGTACAGTTCGGCCCGACGTTCGCTAGTGGCCAGAAATTCCTGCATTTTTCCTCCGTGGATGGCAAGCGGGAAACAGAGTGAAACCGATTCTAACGGCTTTGGCAGAAAAGTTAACCCATAGGTGACAATTCGCCGAACAGGCCAGCAAAAACGCCGCCGGAGACGACGTTTTCAGGGCATGTTGGTAACGACGTCAGACGGTGGGGCGGGTCTCGAACTGCGGCAGCGCATCACAGATTTCGTGCCAGGGCGCCCTGGATCCGACGAAGATGTGGAAACCGGGTCGTTGGGTCGGCGCCTCGTTGAGAATGCCGAGGCGCAGGTTCAGCTTGCCGCTGCTTTGCTTCTGGCTGAACAGACTGGAGCCGCAGTGGCGGCAGAAAGCGAGGGTGGTCTCGGGGGATTTCTGAAAGCGGCTGATGGCCTCTTCGCCACGGGTGACCGTGACCTTGTCACCGTCCAGCCCGCCGACCGGGGCGTAATCGGCACCGGAGAACTTGCGGCACTCGGAGCAGTGGCAGTTGCCCAGGTAGTCGAACTGGTCGGGCAGGCTCAGGGCCACGGCGCCACACAGGCAGCTGGCGGTCAATAGTGTCATCTTGCGGTTCCTTGATTGATGGATCAGCGCTCTTCGCGGTAGAGCGCCTGCTTGCAACGGACGCAGATATGCTGGCGCCGAAAATCGGTCTGATGCAGCAGGCCGACGTCCAGTTGTTCATGATGGCCGCAATGAATGCAGAAGATGATATCGCCATCGACGGCCTCCGGATGGGCGGCCAGATACTGCTCCCAGGTGGGCAAGGCCTCCCACTGATAGGTAAAGGGGCTCTTGCGACTGCCGGTATAGTAGACCCAATAGAAAACAGCGAATACCGATATGATCAGAAAAAGCATCAGGTTATCCATCATGGCGTACTCCCGTGTTGAGCCGGTGCAGAGAAGAAAGAGCGAGGCGGAAGCGGGTCGGGAACATGGTGTTGCAATGGGGTGGCCAGCGATGGCTGGGCGGTTCAGCCAAACGGTCGTCCCTACCCACCCTTGGTCGGCAGGTGTGCTGGCGAAGGGTGAACGCCTTGCGCGGCATTTTTTGCCTCCATCTTGGCTGGGCAACCACTGCGTCACGCAAAGATGTTATCTGTTAATAATCGCTATATCTATGATCCGGTTCTGGTTTTTTCTATTTTTTGTCTGCGTTTGTGGCTGTTGTCTGGGGTGTGGGGTAGTGAACAGCAAGGAAGAAGGCATGGGAACGAGCGCCTTGGCAGGCACGCTGGCGGAGGATTGGGGGGCGACGCGGGCCTCGATATTTGCGACACATTTTACATTGTTTAAACAAATTTTTGGGTGGTTGGACTGTCTCTTTGATCTCGCTCACGTTACAATGCCGCTGCCCACTTCACCTAACGCGCAAACGATTTTCAGGAGATAAACGGATGTTGAAACGTGACATGACCATCGCAGGCTATGATCCCCAGCTGTGGCAGGCCATCACAGACGAGACCCGTCGTCAGGAAGAGCATATCGAGCTGATCGCGTCTGAGAACTACACCAGCCCCCGCGTCATGGAAGCCCAGGGCTCCCAGCTGACCAACAAGTATGCCGAAGGCTATCCGGCCAAGCGCTACTACGGTGGTTGCGAGTATGTCGATGTGGTCGAAACCCTGGCCATCGAGCGCGCCAAGGAACTGTTTGGTGCCACTTACGCCAACGTGCAGCCGCACTCCGGCTCCCAGGCCAACAGCGCCGTCTATATGGCGCTGCTGCAGCCGGGCGATACCGTGCTGGGCATGAACCTGGCCCACGGTGGTCACCTGACCCACGGCTCCCCGGTGAACTTCTCCGGCAAGCTGTACAACATCATCCCTTACGGTATCGATGAGTCCGGCAAGATTGACTATGACGAAATGGAACGTCTGGCCGTTGAGCACAAGCCGAAGATGATGATCGGTGGCTTCTCCGCCTACTCCGGTATCGTTGACTGGGCCCGCATGCGTGAAATCGCTGACAAAATCGGTGCTTGGCTGTTCGTCGACATGGCGCACGTGGCCGGTCTGATTGCCGCTGGCGTCTACCCGAACCCGGTGCCCCACGCTCACGTGGTCACCTCCACCACCCACAAGACCCTGGCCGGTCCCCGTGGTGGTCTGATCCTCTCCGCCGCTGACGATGAAGATCTCTACAAGAAGCTGAACTCCGCTGTCTTCCCGGGCGGCCAGGGCGGCCCGCTGATGCACGTCATCGCCGGTAAAGCCGTGGCCTTCAAAGAGGCGCTGGAGCCCGAGTTCAAGACCTATCAGGCTCAGGTGGTCAAAAACGCCAAGGCCATGGCGGCCACCTTCATCGAGCGTGGTTACAAGATTGTCTCCGGCGGTACCGACAACCACCTGATGCTGGTGGACTTGATTGGTCGCGAGCTGACCGGTAAAGAGGCCGATGCCGCCCTTGGTAAGGCCAACATCACGGTCAACAAGAACTCCGTTCCTAACGACCCGCGCTCCCCGTTCGTCACCTCCGGTGTGCGTATCGGTACTCCGGCCATCACCCGCCGCGGTTTCAAGGAAGCCGAGTCCATCCAGCTGACCAACTGGATCTGCGACGTGCTGGACAACCACGACAACGATGCCGTGCTGGCCACCGTACGTGAGCAGGTGCTGGACATCTGCCGTCGTTTCCCGGTTTATGCCTGATAACGGCGTTCATCCGGTTTGAGGCCAATGCCACCTTCGGGTGGCATTGTTTTTTCTGTTTCGGCCCCGCTACGGGCGCCGAGTTCGTTCAGCAGACAGAGGAGGCAGCATGTCAGGCGAGAGCGCGAGTACAGATGAGGATCTGATCTTGTCCATCCGTGCCCAGTACCATTTTCGCGATAGTCCCGAGGGGCTGCTGGCATGGGATGTGCGCCGTCTGGTACGGCGGAGCCGCGGGCTGCCGGTGCAAGCTGTGCCGCTGGCACAGATTGCCGAACTGGATTTTGAGCACTGGTATGGATACGGCGAGGCCAGACCCACGGTGCGCAGCATCATAGAGCACTGTCAGCTGATGCTGGCCGCCGATCTCGCCTATCCCATCATTCTGGACAGTGCGGGACGGGTCATGGATGGCATGCACAGGGTGAGCAAGGCCTTGATGCAGGGCCACACCCATATTGATGCCGTGCAGTTTGTGCAGGATCCGGCGCCCGATCACACTGGGTGTGATCCCGACACCTTGCCTTATGACGATTGAGCCTCTGGCCGATCGAATGATGCTGTATGTGCCTTTTTACACCATTTTTAGCAGGAGAAAGCGTGATGAAGCGAGTGCTGGAGATCCGGAGCTATCGGCTCAAGGCCGGGAGCCGTGCGGCTTTTCATCGGCTGGTCACCGAGCAGAGTCTGCCCTTGCACCTTGCCTGGGGGATGGATGTGGTGAGCTATGGCCCCTCCTTGCATGATCCGGACGCCTATTTTCTGATGCGTGCCTACGATGACCTTGAGCATCTGAACCGCTCTCAGGCGGCATTCTATGGGACTGAGGCATGGCAAGCAGGCCCGAGAGAGGCCATTGTTGCGCTGATCGAGGGTGATGCACATACAGTGCTCTGGTTGCCAGTGGCGGCCATAGAAGCGCTGCGCACGTGCTGATACGGTTAAAGTGCATCTGCGGTGACATATTGTTTTTCTGGGCTTTTACCGGCTTTCAATGGCCGTGCTACACTGGCCGACCAAGATCCTGACCCTGCGGGGCAGGTGCCTTTTCAGTTAACGCCGGAGGTCAGATGCATTGCCCTTTCTGTAGTGCCGTTGATACCAAGGTGATCGATTCCCGTCTGGTGGCAGAAGGCCATCAGGTGCGCCGCCGTCGTGAGTGTCTGCTCTGCCACGAGCGTTTCACCACCTTCGAGATGGCCGAGCTGGTGATGCCCCGTGTCATCAAGTCCAACGGCTCCCGTGAACCCTTCAATGAAGACAAGCTGCGTGCCGGTATACTGCGTGCACTGGAGAAGCGGCCGGTGAGCATGGAAGCCATCGAGAAGGGGGTCAATCACATCAAGTCCTGCCTGCGGGCCACCGGTGAGCGCGAAGTCGCCTCCCAGCTGGTGGGTAATCTGGTGATGGACGAGCTCAAGAGTCTGGACAAGGTGGCCTACATCCGCTTCGCTTCCGTCTATCGCAGCTTCGAAGACATTCGTGAATTTGGTGAAGAGATCGCCAAGCTGGAGAAGTAGAACAGATCGCCACGTTGGAGAAACAAGCTTCCCCAACGTCCGATTACGATGCGCTAATCGAACCTGCAACGCCCATTTTATCGCTTTGAACGGGAGCCCAGATGTTTAGTCAAGATGATTACCAATGGATGAGTCGGGCCCTCGAACTGGCCCGCCGTGGCCGCTATACCACGGCGCCCAACCCTTGTGTCGGTGCCGTGTTGGTGAAAGCTGGCGTGGTGGTCGGTGAGGGGTGGCACAAGCGTGCCGGCGAGCCCCATGCCGAGGTCTATGCCCTGCATGCCGCCGGTGAACAGGCCCGTGGCGCCACCGCCTATGTGACTCTGGAGCCTTGTTCCCACTATGGCCGTACCCCGCCCTGCGCTGAGGCGCTGATCAAGGCCGGGGTGACCCGGGTGGTTGCCGCCATGGTCGATCCCAATCCCGAGGTGGGCGGACGCGGGCTGCGCATGTTGTCTGAGGCCGGTATCAAGACCGACTTCGGCCTGCTCAGTGCCGAGGCCGAGGCACTCAATCCGGGCTTTTTCAAACGGATGCGCACCGCCTTCCCACAGGTGACGGTCAAGCTCGGCGCCAGCCTGGATGGTCGCACCGCCATGGCAAGCGGCGAGAGTCAGTGGATAACGGGTCCCCTGGCCCGTGCCGATGTACAGCGGCTGCGGGCCCGTCACGATGCGGTGCTCTCCAGCGCCGAGACGGTGCTGGCCGATGGCGCCTCGCTGACCGTGCGTTGGGACGAGCTGCCCCCCTCAGTCAAGGCCAGCTATCCCAAAGAGACCCTGCGCCAGCCGCTGCGGGTCATCGTCGACTCGCAAAACCGGCTCACCCCGGACTTGCCCCTGTTCCAGAGCACAAGCCCGGTCTTGCTGGCCCGCCACAAGGCTACCGGCGACTGGCCGGCCTGGGTGCAGCAACTGGAGCTGCCGCTGCTGGACGGCAAGCTGGATCTGGTCAGCCTCTTTATGCTGCTGGCCAAGCAGCACATCAACTCCGTGCTGGTGGAGGCAGGGCCGCGGCTGTGTGGCGCCCTGCTGAACAAAGGGCTGGTGGATGAGCTGGTGCTCTACCAGGCGCCAAGACTGATGGGGGATGAAGGGCGTGGCCTGTTCCATCTGCCCGAACTCACCCGGCTGTTCCAGGCGCCCAAGCTCAACATCAAGGATGTGCGGCTGGTGGGGCAGGACATTCGCATCACGGCGAAAATAGCCTGATTTCTCAATGTTTATCGGGGGCCAGTGTGGCCCCGTCATCAGCAAGGTGATCTGCATGTTTACCGGAATTATCGAAGCGGTGGGCACCCTGACCGAGCTGCGTCGCCAAGGCGAGGATATGGCCCTCACTGTGCACGCACCTGGCCTCGATTTCAGCGATGTCAAACTGGGTGACTCCATCGCCACCAATGGCGTCTGCCTCACCGTGGTTGCGCTGGGTGACCAGCGCTATACCGCCGACGTGTCGCTGGAGACCCTGTCGTGCACCGGCTTTGCCAAGGCCAAGGTGGGCGATCCCGTCAATCTGGAGAAGGCGCTGATGCCGACCTCCCGCTTGGGCGGTCATCTGGTCTCCGGTCATGTGGACGGGGTGGGGGAGGTGAAGAGCAAGTCCAGCAGTGGCCGCGCCATCGAATACTGGATCAAGGCGCCGGGCGAGCTCTCCCGCTACATCGCCGAGAAAGGCTCGATTGCGGTGGATGGCATCAGCCTGACGGTCAATGCCGTGCAGGGGGATGTGTTCCGCCTGACGATAGTGCCCCACACGGCGCAAGAGACCACCATCGCCCGCTGGAAACCGGGTCATCGCGTGAATCTCGAGGTGGATCAGATAGCTCGCTATCTGGAGCGCCTGATGCAAGGCAAGGCCCATGACAGTGCATCATCGTCCCTGACGTTGGAAAAACTGGCCCAGTCCGGCTTCCTGTAACGGCCTATGCCGCGGGAAAACCGTTTTCTGTGATCCCGCTCCGATTGAAATGGGGCCTTGTGCCCCCATCTAGAGCAACATAATCCCGTATCAAGCCGAGCCGGCAGGCTCAATCCCAGAAGCATGTTGATGGAGTAGCCTATGGCGCTGAGCACAACCCAGGAAATCATTGCCGATATCAAGGCTGGCAAGATGGTGATCCTGATGGATGACGAAGACAGGGAGAACGAAGGGGACCTCATCATGGCCGCCTCCTGTGTCCGCCCGGAGGATATCAACTTCATGGCCCGTTACGGCCGTGGTCTCATTTGCCTGACCCTGACCCGGGATCGTTGCAAGCAGCTGGCGCTGCCGCTGATGGTTGATCGCAACAATGCCCAGTTCTCGACCGCCTTCACCGTCACCATAGAAGCGGCCGAAGGGGTGACCACTGGCATCTCCGCCGCCGATCGCGCCGTCACAGTACAGGCAGCGGTTGCCCCCAATGCCAAGGCGGCCGATCTGGTGCAGCCGGGCCACATCTTCCCGCTGATGGCGCAGGATGGCGGCGTGCTGACCCGTGCCGGTCACACCGAGGCGGGCTGCGATCTGGCCCGGCTGGCCGGTTACGAGGCAGCTTCCGTCATCGTCGAGATCCTCAACGAGGATGGCTCCATGGCGCGCCGTCCTGACTTGGAGATCTTCGCCGAGCAGCACGGCATCAAGCTTGGTACCATTGCCGACCTTATCGAATACCGCAACCAGCACGAGACCACGGTGGAGAAAGTGGCCGAGTGCAAGCTGCCTACCGAATACGGCGAGTTCGATCTCATCACCTTCCGCGACACCATCGACAATCAGGTGCACTTTGCCCTGAAAAAGGGTGAGATTCAGGCCGACCAGCCGACGCTGGTGCGGGTGCATCTGCACGATGTGCTGAGCGATCTGCTGCTGACCGACCGTCACGCTGCCCGTAGCTGGCCGCTGCCCAAATCCATGGCCCGCATCGCCAGCGAGGGCGGGGTGCTGGTGATTCTGGGGGCGGAATCCCATGGCGAGGAGCTGCTGCCCCGGGTCAAGGGCTTTGAAGCCGCTGACAAGGGCCTGGCACCGGAAGGGGCCAAGTGGCAAGGCACATCGCGTCGGGTCGGCGTGGGTTCCCAGATCCTCAAGACGCTGGGGGTTGGCAAGATGCGGCTGTTGAGCTCGCCGAAGAAATACCATGCCCTCGGCGGTTTCGGCCTGGAAGTGGTGGAGTATGTCGGGGAATAAGCGGGTTCGGTAGCTGGCTTAGCGCCTGCGGCTGAACTTGTCCAAGAAATCCCCTCGTCTCTTCAGGCGGTTTCCGCCTGGAGGTCGTTGAATGCGTCGCTGAATAAGCGCGTCGTCCGAATGACATTGCGATCATGGCCGCCCATCGCGGCTGTGGTTTTTGTCGTGGGTCTGTTGTGCTAGAATGTGCGCACTTTTGACTCCGGCCCCTTTTGATTGCACAGATACAGGATTTCCAATGAAGGTTATCGAAGGAAATATCGCCGCTCCTGAGGCGCGCGTTGCTATTGTCGTTGCCCGTTTCAACAGCTTCATCAACGAAAGCTTGGTGGACGGTGCTGTGGACGTACTGAAGCGTCAAGGTCAAGTCCAGGACAGCAATCTCACCCTGGTACGAGTGCCGGGCGCAGTCGAAATTCCCTTGGCTATCAAGAAGCTGGCCAAGAGTGGTCAATACGATGCCATAGTCGCGCTGGGCACTGTCATCCGTGGCGGCACCTATCACTTCGAGCTGGTGGCAAGCGAGAGCAGCAAGGGCATGGCCCAGGTAATGATGGAATATGAAATTCCGGTTGCCTTCGGCGTGTTGACCACAGAAAACATTGAACAAGCCATCGAGCGCGCCGGTACCAAGGCGGGTAACAAGGGTGCAGAGGCTGCACTGAGCGCGCTCGAAATGATCAACGTCCTGAAACAGTTGGACGTGTAACGAGGAGAAGTACATTGAAACCGTCCGAGCGCCGTAAAGCCCGCCATTGCGCCACCCAGGCCATCTACCAGTGGCAGATGACCAGGGCCAACGTGGGCGACATCGAAGAGCAGTTCAAGATAGATCAGGACACCAAGGGTGTGGACCTGAACTATTTTCGCGATCTGCTGTTCGGGGTAGCCCTCCACTGCAACGAGCTGGACAAGGTGTTTTCTCCTTTCCTCTCTCGTCCGCTGGAAGAAGTGGACATGGTGGACAAGGCGATCCTGCGTCTGGCGACCTATGAGCTGACCCGTCGTGATGATGTGCCGCCGCGCGTGGTGATCAACGAAGCGATCGAGTTGGCCAAGGCCTTTGCTGCCGATGACAGCCACAAGTTTGTCAACGGTGTACTGGACAAGGTGATCAAGACGCTGGCCAAGCGTTGATCCTGCTGTCCGTCAGCATTAAGAGAGGAGCCAGCCTAACCGCTGGCTTTTTACTGTATGGGTGAATTTGAGCTGATTGATAAGTACTTCAAGGTCCCCCACGCCCGCAAGGATGTGGTGATGGGCCCCGGAGATGACTGCGCCCTGCTGACCCTGCCCGCCGATACTCAGCTGGCGGTGAGCACGGATACGCTAGTGAGCGGCGTTCACTTCTTCCCCGACATGGATCCGGTGGATCTTGGCTACAAGGCGTTGGCGGTCAATTTGTCTGACCTCGCCGCCATGGGCGCCGAGCCGCGCTGGGTGTCGCTGGCACTGACGCTGCCCGCCATCAACGAACCCTGGGTCGCCGGGTTTGCCGAGGGTTTTCTCGAGCTGGCCGAATACTACAACGTGGCGCTGGTGGGTGGGGACATGACCCGTGGCCCGCTCTCCATCACCGTCTCGGTGAAGGGATCCGTCCCCGCCGGTCGCGCCCTGATGCGCCGCGGTGCCAAGGTCGGTGACGGCATCTATGTCACCGGCACCCTGGGAGATGCCGCCCTTGCGCTTTCCCATCTGCTGGGTAAGCGCAGTCTCAACGAGAACCAGCTGGCTGCCGTGCTGCCACGGCTCGACCACCCCCATCCCCGCATTCTGGCAGGGCAAGCCCTGCGCGGGCTGGCGAGCAGTGCGCTGGATCTTTCAGATGGACTTTCATCGGATCTCGGCCATATCCTCAAGGCATCCGGGGTGCGGGCCCAGATCGATCTCGATCTGCTGCCCCTGTCGCCCGTGCTGCAGGATACGGTGCCCGAGCAGGATGCCTGGCAACTGGCGCTGGCCGGTGGCGATGACTACGAGCTCTGCTTTACCGTGCCGCAGGAGTATCGTGGGGCGCTGGATACGGCGCTGGCCAACTGTGGCGTCAAGTTCACCCGCATCGGTCGCATCGTGGCAGGCGAGCCGGGTATCGACTACCTGAGAGGCGAGCAAGGGCTCGAACTGCAACTGAAAGGGTGGGATCACTTCGCATGACCTTTTTTATGATAAGACCGGAGCTGAAAAGGCTGAACCTGAAGAATCCGCTGCACTTGCTGGCGGTGGGGTTTGGCTCGGGCCTCTCTCCCAAGGCGCCGGGCACCATGGGGACGCTGGCGGCTATCCCGCTTTATCTGCTGGTGAGTGGTCTGGCAACGCCCTGGTTCATCGCCCTGCTGGCAGTGGGATTCGTGGTGGGCATTCGCATCTGCCAGAGCGCTACCGATGCCATCGGCATGCCGGATCACGGTGCCATCGTCTGGGACGAGGTGATAGGTTTTGGCGTCACCATGATTGCCGCTCCGGCTGGCTGGGAGTGGGTGTTGGCCGGCTTCGTGCTGTTCCGCCTGTTCGATGTGTGCAAACCCTGGCCCATCTCCTGGTTTGATCGCCGCATTCACGGTGGACTCGGCATCATGCTGGACGATCTCATCGCCGGTTTGTTCGCCCTGTTTTGTATGCAATTACTGGCATACTGGCTGGGGTAACTCTCCTCGTAAGGGGGATCGCCAACCGGGCATTCCCCCTATATAGCTCTGTTTATTTTTCATTCATCGGCATATGCTGCCGTTAAAAAATCATTTCACATAAATATTCACTACTCATTCGAAGCTTAATGCTATTGTTCTAATAGTGATTATTTCCGTCTGTTGCGTCTTTGTTGAAATTAAAAGCAGTAAAAAGTACTTAATGTAGTCACATACTCTTTTTATGAGACAAAAATCGTTATTTTGAACTGCTATGATGGCCGTTGGCTGAGCAACGTATTGCGAAATTGTATAACCCGATCATTTACAGTCGCGGTCAAACCGTCTAACTTACTCGCGGGTTATTCCAAAAAAATGCAAAAAACCCGCCCGGATCGCTGGTTTCGCTGCCTCATGGATTGAGCGTTTATTACTCATAAAAGCACTCAATATCAGTACTCCAGGCACAGCCAGCATCTGCGGCCGATTTACGGACGAATTCTTTGGGACGGATGTCCCCCGCAGAGGTAAACATGTCCTTGCTCGAAGTGAAAAACTTGCGGATCGAGTATCCCTCCCGCTATGGCGTGCTGGCCGCAGTCAAAGATCTCTCCTTGTGTGTCGAAAAAGGGGAGATCGTCGGCGTGGTGGGCGAATCTGGCGCCGGTAAATCCACCATAGGCAATGCCGTCATCGATCTGCTGAGCCCGCCGGGGCGTATCGCCCGTGGTGACATCTATCTCAACGGCGAACTCATCTCTGGCAAGAGCCAGAACGAGATGCGGGCCATCCGTGGTTCCCGTATCGGCTTCATCTTCCAGGATCCCATGACCTCCCTCAATCCGCTGTTCACGGTTGAACAGCAGTTGGTGGAGACCATTCTTGCCAATACCAAGCTCTCTCGCGACGCGGCCTTTGCCAAGGCGCTCGAGCTGATGGGGGCGGTCGGGATCCCGCAGCCCGAGCTGCGAATCAAGCAGTATCCACACCAGTTCTCCGGCGGCATGCGTCAGCGGGTGGTCATTGCCATCGCGCTGTCGTGCGATCCGGAGCTTATCATCGCCGACGAACCGACCACGGCCCTCGACGTCTCCATTCAGGATCAGATCCTCCAGCTCATCCGCAACCTCTGCAAAGAGCGTCAGGTGGGCTGCATGCTGGTGACCCACGACATGGGGGTGGTCTCCAACGTCACTGACAAGGTGGCTGTGATGTACCGTGGCGATCTGGTGGAGTTCGGTACCACTGAACAGGTGCTGGGTCACCCCAATCACCCTTATACCCGCAGCCTCATCTCGGCAGTGCCCCGCTCCGACGTCAAGCTGGTACGTTTCCCGCTGGTCTCCTATATCGAGGATGCCAGCGCGCCGGATACCAATATCGATCTCAAGACCCACTGGCTTGGCCAGAGTCAGGACGAGCGTACCTATGAGGGGGCCCTGCTGCGGGTGGAGAACGTGGATCTGAAGTTCGTCACCAAGGACTCCATCTTCCCTAGTCGTCGCCAGTACGTGCGTGCCTGCAACAACATCAGTTTCGAGATCTTCGAAGGGGAGACCTTCGGCCTGGTAGGGGAGTCGGGCTCCGGCAAATCCACCATAGCCCGCGCCATTACAGGCCTCTATCCGCCCGATACTGGCAAGATTTTTTTCGAGGGGATCGATCTCACCGCTCTCAAGAGTGAGCGTGAGCGCCGCCCCCTGCGTCGCCAGATGCAGATGGTATTCCAGAACCCTTACTCCTCGATGAATCCGCGCATGAAGGTGCGTGACATCATCGCCGAGCCCATCCGCTTCCATAAGCTGGCGGGCAGTGAGAGCCAGATCGAGGGCATAGTCAACGACCTGCTCGATCATGTGGGGCTCGGTCGTGGTGCCGGGGTCAAATATCCCCACGAGTTCTCAGGTGGTCAGCGTCAGCGCATCTCCATCGCCCGTGCCCTGGCGACCCGGCCGCGCTTCCTTATCTGCGACGAGCCGACCTCGGCGCTGGATGTGTCGGTACAGGCACAGATCCTTAACCTGCTCAAGGATCTGCAGCAGGAGCTTGGGCTCACCATGCTGTTCATCAGCCACGATCTGCCGGTGATCCGCCAGATGTGCGATCGCATCGGCGTGATGCAGCATGGCCATCTGGTGGAAGTGGCCGAGACCGAAAAACTGTTTACCAATGCCGAGCATGAGTACAGCCGCAAGCTGATCTCCCTCATGCCGGAGTTCAAGGGAATGTCCCGCGAGGGGCTGGAAATCGCAAGCTAGGAAATCACCAGCTCGCCGGTTTGTCTGTCAATAAAAAAGCCAAAAGCATGGAGAACAAGATGAAGAAAGGATTGTCCAAAATTGCCCTGGCGCTGGTTGCCGCCGGTTTCGCCTTCGGTGTCTCAGCTGCTGATATCAAAGTCGGCGTAGCGTCAGATGCAACGTCCATGGATCCGCAGGAGCAGCTCTCCGGTCAGACCCTGGAGATGTCGCATCTGGTGTTCGATCCCTTGGTGCGCTACACCCAGGACATGCAGTTCGAGCCGCGTCTTGCCGAGAAATATGAGCGCATCGATGACAAGACGATACGTTTCTTTTTGCGTAAAGGGGTCAAGTTCCACTCCGGTAATGAGTTCACCGCCGATGATGTGGTATGGACCATGGACCGCTTGAAGTCTTCTGTCGACTACAAAGCGATCTTTGAGCCCATCACTGAGGTGAAGAAGATCGATGATCACACCGTTGACTTCATTACTGCCAAGCCATTCCCACTGGTGCTACAGACAGCAACCTATTTTTTCCCGATGGACGCCAAGTTCTACACTGGGAAAACCAACGATGGTAAGGACAAGGCTGAGATTGTTAAAAACGGCAGTTCCTTCGCCTCGACCAATGTGTCTGGCACCGGGCCCTTTGCCGTCAAGTTTCGCGAGCAAGGTGTGAAACTTGATTACGTCCGTAATGCTAACTACTGGGACAAGAGTTCCAAAGGTAACGTCCAAAATCTGACCGTTGTGCCGATCAAGGAAGATGCAACCCGTGTTGCAGCCCTGCTGGGCGGCGATGTGGATATTATCTATCCGGTTGCCCCCAACGATCTGGAGCGAGTCAAAAATGGTAAGGATACCCAGCTGGTAAGCCTGCCTGGTACCCGCATCATCATCATCGAACTCAACCAGAACACCAACCCGGCACTGAAAGACAAGCGTGTGCGTCAGGCAATCAACTACGCCATCAACCAGGAAGGTATCGTTGAGAAGATCAACAAGGGTTTTGGCACAGCGGCTGGTCAACTGAGCCCGAAAGGCTATGTTGGTCACAATGAAGCCCTGACCCCTCAATATGACTTGGCTAAAGCGAAAGCACTGATGAAGGAAGCCGGTTACGAGAATGGCTTCAAGGTGAGCTTTATCTCCCCGGCCGCTCGCTACGTCAACGACGTCAAGATTGCCCAGGCGGTCTCTGCCATGCTGGCCAAGATCAATATCAAGGTGGATCTGAAGACCATGCCGGTGGCTCAGTACTGGCCCGAGTTTGACAAGTGCGCCGCTGACATGCAGCTGATCGGCTGGCATTCGGATACCGAAGATAGCGCCAACCTGTTTGAGTTCCTGACCTTTACCAAAGATGCCAAGACCGGTATGGGCCAGTACAACTGCGCAGGCAACGCGAACACCGATGTTGACAAACTGGTGATGGATGCCAACACCGAGACCGATCCGGCCAAGCGTGCCGAGATGCTGAAAAAGGCTGAAGCATTGCTGGTTGAAGATGCCACTTATGTGCCGCTTCACTGGGAAAACGTAGCTTATGGCGCCAAGAAGAATGTGGATATCGCACCGGTAGCCAACGTCATGGTATTCCCCTACTTGGGCGACCTGGTGGTCGGCAAGTAAGAGAACGTCGCAAGGAAGGACGGGGCGGGGTGGCCAGCTGGCCACTCCGCCCACTAACAGAAGCCTGTGCCACGACACAGGCCACGTAGAAGGACAAGCATGTTTACATTCCTGCTGAAACGGTTCTATCAGGCGGTGATAGTGATGTTCGTCATCAGCCTGGTCGCCTTCTCCATCCAGGACAACCTGGGTGACCCGTTGCGCGAGATGGTGGGACAATCGGTCTCCGAAGCCCAGCGTCACGAGTTGCGTGAGAAGATGGGCCTCAATGATCCCTTCCTCATCAAATACAGCCGCTTTTTGAAAAATGCGGTGCATGGGGATTTGGGCACTTCCTATTTCTTCAAGCGACCGGCCCTCGAGGTGATACTCGACAAGCTGGTGGCTACCCTTGAGCTGGTGTTTGCCGCTGCGCTGATCATTGTGGTGGTCTCCATTCCACTCGGTGTTTACTCGGCGATCCGCCCGCGCAGCATCCCCACCAAGCTCATCATGGCGGGAAGCAGTATCGGCATCTCGATCCCGGTCTTTCTGACCGCCATCATGCTGATGTATCTCTTCTCTATTCAGCTGGGCTGGCTGCCGGCTTACGGCCGTGGCGAAACCTACAACCTGCTGGGCTGGGAGTCGGGCTTCTTCACTTGGGATGGTATCAAGCACCTGATCCTGCCAGCGGTGTCGCTCTCCTCCATCATGCTGCCACTGTTTATCCGGCTGGTGCGCTCCGAGATGCTGGAGCAGCTATCTTCCGAGTACGTCAAGTTCGCCCGCGCCAAGGGGTTGGATAACAACAAGGTCTACTACCAGCACGCCCTGAAGAACACCATGCTGCCGGTCATTACCGTCGGTGGTGTGCAGATCGGCACTATGGTGGCTTACACCATCCTGACCGAGAGCGTGTTTCAGTGGCCGGGTACCGGTTTCCTGTTCCTCGAGGCGATCCACCGGGTCGATACCCCGTTGATCACCGCCTACGTTATCTTCGTGGGACTGATCTTCGTGGTGACCAATACCCTGGTCGACCTGCTCTACGGGTTTATCAACCCGACCGTCAACCTGACCGCCAAGGGGTGATACATGACTAACACTGTGACTGCGAGCCCAAGCCGTTGGACTCGATTCAAGAACGCTGACATCGTCTACTACTTCCTGCGGGACAAGGTAGCCATGTTCAGCTTCGCCGTGTTTGTGGTGTTCGTACTGGCGGCGCTGCTGGCGCCCTGGCTGGCGCCGCACAACGTCTATGACCAGACCAGTTTCGATCTGATGGATGCCGAACTGCCGCCCTCTTGGCTGGAAGGGGGTGAGGAGCGCTTCTGGCTCGGCACCGACAACCAGGGCCGCGATATCTGGAGTACCATCCTCTATGGTGCCCGCATCTCGCTGACCATAGGGTTGTTTGCTGTGGGGCTGCAACTGGTGCTCGGCATCGTCGTCGGTTTGATCGCCGGTTACTTCGGTGGCCGCATCGACAGCCTGCTGATGCGCTTTGCCGACGTGCAGCTGTCGTTCTCCACCATGATGGTGGCGATCATCGTCTCCGCCATCTTTCAGGCAACCTTTGGCTCCGAGTTCTACTCGAAATTCGCCATCATGATGCTGGTGGTGATCATCGGTATTGCCGAGTGGCCGCAGTACGCCAGGACGGTACGTGCCTCTGTACTTGCCGAAAAGAAAAAGGAGTATGTGGAAGCGGCCAAGGTGATGGGGTTCCGCGCCCCGCGCATCATGTTTCGCCACATTCTGCCCAACTGCCTGTCGCCCATTCTGGTGATCTCCACCGTGCAGGTGGCCAACGCCATCATGAGCGAGGCGGCACTCTCCTTCCTCGGCTTGGGGATGCCGGTGGATCAGCCGTCGCTCGGTTCGCTTATCAGCGTCGGCTTCAACTACATCTTCTCCGGCTCCTGGTGGATCACTGCCTTCCCGGGCATCTGTCTGGTGGTGCTGGTACTGGTCATCAACCTGTTGGGTGACTGGCTGCGGGATGTGTTCAACCCGAAGATTTACAAGGGTTAACTCGGGTCAGAAGTGAAGATACAAGAAGGGCGCCATCAGGCGCCCTTCTCTTGTTTTCTCTTTAACTCGCAGCAGGTCAGGCTTGCAGCCAGGTTTCGATGCTGCGCTGGATGCCTGTCTCGTCCAGACCGAGCAGGGCATAGATCTCCTGCTGGGTGCCCTGTTCCACGAAGCGATCCGGCAGGCCCAGATTGAGCACCGGTTTGCATTGCTTATTGCGCATCAGCAGCTCGTTCACCGCAGAGCCGGCACCGCCCATGATGGCGTTGTCCTCTATGGTCACGAACTGGTCATGGCTGGTGGCAAGCGACAGTACCAGCGCCTCATCCATCGGCTTGACGAAGCGCATGTCCACCAGGGTGGCATCGAGCGCCTCGGCGGCGGCCCTGGCCTGCTGCAGCAGGGTGCCGAACGCCAGTATGGCGGTGCCCTTGCCCTTGCGAATGACACGGCCCTTGCCGAGCGCCAGCGCCTGCATCTCGGTCTGCACCTCGATACCTGTGCCGCTGCCACGGGGGTAACGCACCGCCGCAGGCTGGTTGCACTGATAGCCGGTGTAGAGCATCTGGCGACACTCGTTCTCGTCGGACGGCGTCATCACCACCATGTTGGGCACGGTGCGCAGGAAGCTGATGTCGAACGCCCCCTGATGGGTCGGGCCATCGGCGCCCACCAGACCGGCCCGGTCGATGGCAAACAGTACCGGCAGCTCTTGCAGCGCCACGTCGTGGATCAGCTGGTCATAGGCGCGCTGCAGGAAGCTCGAATAGATGGCGACCACCGGCTTCTTGTCGGCGATGGCGAGGCCAGCGGCGAAGGTGACCGCATGCTGCTCGGCGATGGCGACGTCGAAGTAGCGATCCGGATACTGCTGGCTGAACTTGACCAGCCCCGAGCCCTCGCGCATGGCGGGAGTGATGCCGACCAGCTTCTCGTCTTTTGCCGCCATGTCGCACAGCCACTGGCCGAAGATGGCGGAGAAGCTCGGCTTGCCGCCGCTCGCCTTGGGCAGGGTGCACTCGTCCGGATTGAACTTGGGCACGCCGTGATAACCGATGGGATCTTTCTCGGCGGGCTCGTAACCCTTGCCCTTCTTGGTCTTGACGTGCAGCAGTTGCGGTCCCTTGAGATTGCGCATGTTGCGCAGGGTCTCGACCAGGGCATTGATGTCATGGCCGTCGATGGGGCCTATGTAGTTGAAGCCAAACTCTTCGAACAGGGTGCCAGGCACCACCATGCCCTTGAGATGCTCCTCGGCCCGCTTGGCGAGCTCCTTGACCGGAGGCAGGCCCGCCAGCACCTTCTTGCCACCCTCGCGTATGTTGGTGTAGAGCTTGCCTGACATGATGCGGGCCAGGTGGTTGTTCAGCGCCCCGACATTCTCGGAAATGGACATCTCGTTATCGTTGAGCACCACCAGCATGTCCTTGTGGACATCGCCGGCGTGATTGAGGGCCTCGAATGCCATCCCGGCTGTGATGGCACCATCACCTATCACGGCCACTACTTTACGACCCAGGCCCTCGCTCTCGGCAGCGACGGCCATGCCGAGCGCCGCACCTATGGAGGTGCTGGAGTGACCGACCGAGAGCACGTCATACTCGCTTTCGCCGCGCCAGGGGAAGGGATGCAGGCCGTCTTTCTGACGGATACTCTGCATCCTGTCCCGACGACCGGTCAGGATTTTGTGGGGATAGGCTTGATGACCCACATCCCACACCAGTCGATCGAACGGTGTGTTGTAGACGTAGTGCAGCGCTACCGTCAGTTCGACTGTGCCGAGCCCGGAGGCGAGATGACCACTGGAGCGGCTCACCGAACGCAGCAGATATTCACGCAGTTCGTTGCACAGTACAGGCAGCCGATCGAACGGCAGGGATCGCAAATCGACCGGCGTATCCGCGAGGGCCAGGTTGGGGAAATTGCTTATATCAACGCTCATATTGTTACTGTTATCCAGCGTTTAGTGGGTTCGCTCGATGATGTAATCGGCAAACGCTTCCAGAATGTCGGTATTGTAGGGCAAAGATTGCAAGGCTGTTAAGGCTTTACCGTGCAGTTCGCGAGCCAGCTCACGGGCATTGTCGAGTCCGAGCAGGGCCGGATAGGTACTCTTTTCCTGCGCCAGATCCGAGCCTTGCGGCTTGCCCAGGGTGGCGGTATCGCCCGTGATGTCGAGGATGTCGTCCTGCACCTGGAAGGCCAGTCCGATGGCGGCTGCGTACGTTTGCAGCGCGGCCAGAGTGGCGTCGTCCACGTCGGGCTTGCACAGGGCTCCCAGTGCCACGGCGCATTCGATCAGGGCGCCCGTCTTGTGGCGATGCACCTGCTCCAGCTCGGACAGGCTGATCTGGCGGCCTTCGGCCTGCAGATCCAGTGCTTGTCCACCACACATGCCGAGGTAGCCGGAGGCGCGGGCGAGGCGACTCAGCATCCGCACCCGGTTGGCCAGAAGCCGGTCGGGCAGGGGATGGTCGGCCAGAATGGCGAAGGCCAGGGTCTGCAGGGCATCACCGGCCAGGATGGCGGTGCCTTCGTCAAATGCCTTGTGCACGGTCGGCTGACCACGGCGCAAGTCGTCGTTGTCCATGGCGGGCAGGTCGTCGTGCAGCAGGGAGTAGGCGTGGATGCACTCCACTGCGGCGGCGGGGCCATCCAGCAGCTCGCTCTTGACACCCAGCATCTCGCCCACGGCATAGACCAGGAAGGGCCGTACTCGCTTTCCGCCCAGCAGCAGGCCGTAGTGCATGGCATCGCGCAAACGCGGGGCCATGGCGGGCAAAGATTCAAGTTGTGCAGACAGGCAGTCGTCAATACGTTGACGATGCAGACGGGAAAAATCGTCTAGCGTCACTCATTCCTCTCCTTGCTCTGGCTGGAAGGGGACTGCTTGCTCTGTGCCATCGGCCTGAGTCAGCAGGATCTGGATCTTCTGTTCGGCCTGTTCCAGCTTCTGCTGGCCAGCCCGCACCAGATGAACGCCCTGTTCGAACTGTTTGAGCGCCTCTTCCAGTGGTAAGGAACCTTGTTCCAGTTGATGAACTATGGTTTCCAGCTCTTCCAGAGTGGCATCAAAACTCAGGCGGTCGATTTTTTTACTGGCCATGTTCATCCTCGGGGATTGAAAAAAACGGCTTATCTTAACATCGACGACGGGCAGGGGGGAGGCTGAAAAGTGCGGTCGGCTTAAACTCTCGGAAAAGTGGCCGATAATAAACCATCTCGTGAACAAGGAAAAACGTGGTGGCCCTTGCCGCTGATGAGCCAATAGCAGAAAATTCAAAAAACTACAGATAAAAAAATTTCAGCTGACAGGAGTAGGGATGTGGATCTAGGTAGTCTGATTGGCATAGTACTGGGATTTGGGGTCGTGGTGTACGGCATGCTACTGGGGGGGCCCATGAGCATGTACATCGATATCCCTTCTGTCTGCATCACCATTCTGGGCTCCCTCTTCATCTGTATGATGAAGTTCAACATCGGTCAGTTCCTGATGGCGTTCAAGGTGGCCGGCAAGGCGTTCATCTACAAGGGTGACAAGCTCGACGACCTCATCATCAAGGCGGTTGAACTGGCAGATTCGGCCCGTAAAGGGGGGTTCTTGGCGCTGGAAGCCGCCGAAGTGCCAAACGATTTCATGAAAAAAGGTATCGACATGCTGGTGGACGGGCACGACGCCGATGTTATCCGTGGTGTGATGGAAAAGGATATCGAGCTCACCGCTGATCGGCACATCCTGGCCATCAAGGTCTTTCGTGCGCTAGGTGATCTGGGGCCCGCCATGGGGATGATAGGCACGCTGGTGGGACTGGTGGCGATGTTGGCCAACATGAGCGATCCCAAATCCATAGGCCCAGCCATGGCCGTGGCCTTGCTCACCACACTGTATGGCGCCATTCAGGCCAACATGATTGCTATCCCCATCGCCGACAAGCTGGAGCTGCGCAGCGGTGAAGAGCAGTTGAGCCGCTGCCTGGTGCTGGACGCCATCATGGGCATTCAGGATGGTCAGAACCCGCGGGTGATCCAGTCCATGCTGCAAAATTACCTGAACCAGTCCAAACGCAACAATGGCAGCGAGTAATCCCCATGGCTAAGTGCAAGTGTCCGCCACCTGGTCTGCCCGGTTACATGGGGACCTTCGCCGATCTGATGTCGCTGTTGATGTGTTTCTTCGTGCTGCTGCTCTCTTTTTCCGAGATGGATGTGCAGAAGTTCAAGCAGATCGCCGGTTCCATGGAGAAGGCGTTCGGCGTGCAGAACATTCTGGAGGTCAAAGACATTCCAAAGGGAACTTCTGTCATCGCCCTCGAGTTCAGGCCGGGTCGCCCCGAGCCGACCCCCATCGATACCATCATGCAGCAGACTATAGACATGACCCAGACTGAGCTGGACTTTCAGCCCGGTGACGCCGATCAGGCCGGAGGTCATGACAAGAGCGAAGAAAAACTGGTTGGGGGCGACACCCAACAGGAGGCGCAGAAACAGCAGGAGCAGTCCAATGCCTTGACCAAGGAGTTGGCGGAGCAGATGAAGGCTCAGATCCAGGATGGCGCTATCGAGGTGGAGGCGCTGGGTCAGCAGATTATCATACGGATCCGCGAAAGGGCGGCTTTCCCGGCCGGTTCAGCCTTCCTGCAGCCCCAGTTCTGGCCGGTTATTCGCAAAGTCGCCAGCTTGTTGAAAGATGTGCCAGGTGAGATAACCGTGTCGGGCCATACCGACAACATAGCGACCGAAAATGAGCTGTTTCGATCGAATTGGGATCTCTCATCCCAGCGTGCGGTGGCGGTTGCCCATCAGATGATCAAGGTGCCCGGCTTCGATGGCGGGCGACTGGTGGTGCAGGGCATGGCCGATTCCCAGCCACTGGCACTGAACACCACCCCGGAAAACCGGCGCATGAACCGGCGCGTGGAGATCGCCATCATGCAGGGCAAGCCGACAGTATCAGCCCCGATTGGGGTCTCTGAGCAGAAGTAGTGTCGATGGCAAAGCGCGATCCTGCTCGCAGGGACTGACATGGATTTTGTGCTGGCTTCATATTAAGATGGCTCATCCGAACCGATAGCTGCGGCTCTTTTTGATAGCCGCAGCTTCTCTTTTCAAGCAACCCAGGTTTCGACTATGAATCATACTCCGATGACTGTTCGCGGCGCCGAAAAGCTGCGTCAAGAGCTCGACTATCTGAAGAGCGAGCTTCGTCCGCAGATTATCGAAGCGATTGCAGATGCCCGTGAACATGGTGATCTGAAAGAAAACGCCGAGTACCATGCCGCCCGTGAGCAGCAAGGCTTCTGTGAAGGCCGCATTCAGGAGATTGAGAGCAAGCTCTCCAATGCCCAGGTAATCGATGTCACCAAGATTACCAACAATGGTCGCATTATCTTCGGGGCGACCGTTACCCTGCTGAAAAGCGAGACGGAAGAGGAAGTTGTCTACCGTATCGTGGGTGACGACGAATCTGACATCAAACAGAACATGATTTCGGTGAACTCGCCCATCGCCCGTGCCCTGATCGGCAAGGAAGTGGATGATGTTGCCATCGTCAAGACGCCGGCCGGCGACGTGGAATACGAGGTTCTGGCCGTCGCTTACCTCTGATATGAGGTGATGTCTGAAACAGGGGAGCCCGGCTCCCCTGTTGCTATTTAGCGGGGTTGGTAGGCTTGGGTGAAGGCATCCTGATGGCGCTGGAACATCCAGCTGCTCAGTTGCTCAAGATCCGGCTTGGCCATCTGGAAGTGCAGTGCCCAGCCTTGTACACCATTGCGTAGATGCATGTGCCTGACCAGCTCAGCGCAGAGGGGGAGCGGGGCCAGTTCATTAATGAGCAGGGTGCCACTGAGGGTGGCGCCGATCGTCAGGTCGGTGGGCAAGCCCTCCACCACTAATCCGTCCAGCGACAAGCTGTGCACCAGACACTCGGTATCGGCCACCTTCAGGCGCGCCTCCTGGTCGAGGCGCCAGGCGCGCAAATGGGGATAACCCAGCTCCGTGATGATGGGGGCAGCGATGCGCGGTTCGACAAAGCCATCGTCTCCCTCGGTGAAGCGCAGCGGAAAGCGGAGTTGATGCCCGGCGATACGGGCTTCGAGCACCAGTTGATCGGCACGTTGCAGCAGTTCGAGCAAGGGGGTGGCGAGATAACCGCTCAGGGATTGCCCGGCGGCCGTCTCCTGACTGCTCCCCAAGTCCCGTAACATGGCCAGTTCATCTTCGGTGAGAATCGGATGGTGATCCATAGTGGAGTGTCCACGAGTATTCATCGCAGGTTAAGGGCCTGGAGAGTACTTTGGCAAGCGACTTGGGAAGAAGAGAAATGAAGGAAAGAGCGAGGCTCTTTCCTGTTACTTGCGGGGCAGTTGGATTTTCGGCTCGTTGGCCTGACGGTAGATGGTCAGCACGTGGCCGATACTCTGTACCTTGACCGCGCCGGTTTCACGGACGATTGCATCCATAACCAGTTGTTTCATCTCACGATCTTCAGACGCAACCTTAACCTTGATCAGCTCGTGGTAGTTCAGGGCCAGATCGATCTCGGCCAGTACGCCTTCGGTCAGACCATGTTGACCCAGCAGGACCACGGGCTTCAGACTGTGGGCAAGGCCCTTGAGGTACTGTTTCTGTTTATTGTTGAGAATCATGGCAATTTCTTCATAAGTCAGGGTTGAAAGGGGCGTATTCTACCCCCACTTAGCCCTTAATACTAATAACCCTTGTGGTTTTTTAAAGTCGACAATCATGACCCAGAAAAAACGTTCCCCCAGCTCAACCCGCTGGTTAAAAGAACATTTCGACGATCAATACGTCAAAAAAGCCCAGAAGTTGGGGCTGCGTTCCCGCGCTGTTTTCAAGATTGATGAGATCCAGGGCAAGGACAAATTGCTCCGTACCGGCATGACAGTGGTGGATCTGGGGGCGGCCCCGGGTGGCTGGTCCCAGTTTGCCGTTGAGCAGGTGGGTGACGATGGACGGGTCATCGCGTGTGACATTTTGCCGATGGATCCCATTGCCGGTGTCGATTTTCTGCAAGGGGACTTTCGGGAGGAAACTGTACTCGGCGCTTTGCTGGCCCGTGTCGGTCCGGACAAGGTAGACTTGGTCATGTCTGATATGGCGCCCAACATGAGTGGCACCCAGCAGGTAGATCAGGCTCGCGCCATGTACTTGGTCGAGCTGGCGCTCGACATGTGTAACCAAGTATTGCGCAGTAATGGCAGCTTCGTGGTGAAGGTATTCCAGGGAGAGGGGTTTGATGCCTATCTCAATGAAATTCGTAAGCTTTTCTCTGCTGTCAAGATTCGTAAACCAGACTCGTCTCGTGCCCGTTCACGAGAAGTCTACATTGTGGCTACCGGTTTTAAACTGTAGTACCCTAACCTTCATCGTTAACTGTCAGTCTGCGAGGTCATTGATTTGAGTGACATGGCGAAAAACCTAATCCTGTGGCTGGTCATCGCCGTCGTGTTGATGTCGGTGTTCAATAGCTTCAGCCCCAGCGATACCACCAGTCGCCAGCTGGACTATTCCAGCTTCGTTAGAGAAGTGACCCAAGAGCAGATCCGTGAAGTGCGGATGGATGGCAAGGTCATTAATGGCGTCAAGCGCACCGGTGAACGCTTCACCACCATCATACCGGCGCCGGATCCCCAGCTGCTCAACGACATGCTCAATCACAATGTCAAAGTGATTGGTGAGAAGCCGGAAGAGCCGTCTTTGCTGACCTCTATCTTTATCTCCTGGTTCCCGATGCTACTGCTGATCGGTGTCTGGGTCTTCTTCATGCGTCAGATGCAGGGCGGCGGCGGCAAGGGTGCCATGTCGTTCGGCAAGAGCAAGGCTCGTCTGATGAGCGAAGAGCAGATAAAGACCACCTTTGCCGACGTCGCAGGCTGCGATGAGGCCAAGGAAGAGGTGAAAGAGCTGGTCGATTATCTGCGCGATCCGAGCAAGTTCCAGAAACTGGGTGGCAAGATCCCCACCGGTGTACTGCTGGTTGGCCCTCCGGGGACCGGTAAGACCCTGCTGGCCAAGGCCATTGCGGGTGAGGCCAAGGTGCCTTTCTTCACCATCTCGGGTTCCGACTTCGTCGAAATGTTCGTGGGTGTCGGTGCCTCCCGGGTGCGTGACATGTTCGAGCAGGCCAAGAAGTCTTCCCCTTGCATCATCTTCATCGATGAAATCGATGCGGTCGGTCGCCAGCGTGGCGCCGGTCTCGGCGGTGGCCACGATGAGCGTGAGCAGACCCTTAACCAGATGCTGGTCGAGATGGATGGTTTTGAAGGCCATGAAGGCATCATCGTCATCGCCGCCACCAACCGTCCCGATGTACTGGACCCTGCCTTGCTGCGTCCGGGCCGTTTCGACCGTCAGGTCGTGGTCGGTCTGCCGGATGTGCGTGGTCGCGAGCAGATCCTGAAGGTGCACATGCGCAAGGTGCCGTTGGCAGATGATGTCAATGCGGCCCTGATCGCACGTGGTACCCCGGGTTTCTCCGGTGCTGATCTCGCCAATCTGGTCAACGAAGCCGCCCTCTTCTCCGCCCGTGAGAGTCGTCGTGTGGTTTCCATGGCTGAATTCGAGAAGGCCAAGGACAAGATCATGATGGGTGCGGAACGTCGCTCTATGGTGATGAGAGACTCCGAGAAGGAGATGACGGCTTACCATGAGGCGGGTCACGCCATTATTGGTCGTCTGGTACCGGATCATGACCCTGTCTACAAGGTGTCCATCATACCGCGCGGTCGTGCGTTGGGTGTGACCATGTACCTGCCCGAGCAGGATCGCTGGAGCCACTCCAAGCAGCACCTGGAGTCCATGATCTCCAGTCTGTACGGTGGTCGTCTGGCGGAAGAGCTGATCTACGGCGCCGAGAAGGTATCGACTGGTGCGTCCAACGATATCGAGCGTGCGACTGACATCGCCCGCAAGATGGTCACCCAGTGGGGCATGTCCGAGCGTCTCGGTCCCATGCTCTATGCGGAAGAAGATGGTGAAGTGTTCCTCGGTCGCAGCATGGCCAAGGTCAAGCACATGTCCGACGACACGGCGCGCGTCATTGACGCTGAGGTCAAACAGGTCATTGATCGCAACTACGCCCGCTCCAAGCAGATCCTGCTGGACAACATGGATGTGTTGCACACCATGAAAGATGCGCTGATGAAGTACGAAACCATCGACGCCAAACAGATAGACGATCTGATGGCCCGTCGTGAGGTGCGTGCTCCCAGCAACTGGCATGACGAGCACAGCGGCGATACTCCGCAAGGCGGTGCCACTGTCGCGGCGGATGCCAAACCGGCAGTGACCGAGGTGGAGTCGGTGGCGGATGTCGACATCGACAAGGCCAACGATCTGCTGACCAAATAAATCGTGATGATGCAAACCCCGGGCTGGTCCCGGGGTTTTTCTTTATGTAAATGGAAGCGAAGATGCAGCTAACCAGCAAGGGGCTCAGCCTCTCCCTCGATCGTCCCCATGTGATGGGGATCCTCAATGTGACACCTGACTCCTTCTCCGATGGTGGCAATTTCAATCAGATTGACCGGGCCATGGACCATGCTCGCCAGATGATCTCCGACGGCGCAACGCTTATCGACATAGGGGGGGAGTCGACGCGTCCGGGGGCCCCCGACGTGAGCGAGCAAGATGAGCTGGACAGGGTGATCCCCGTGGTCGAGCGGATGGTCGCCGAGCTGGATGTGATGATCTCTCTCGATACCTCCAAGGCTGCCGTGATGCGGGAAGGCTGCAAGGCTGGGGCCCATCTCATCAACGACGTGCGGGCCTTGCTCGAACCCGGTGCCCTGGCCGCCGCCGCAGAAGCTGACGTACCCGTGTGCCTGATGCACATGCAAGGCCAGCCGAGAACCATGCAGGCCGAACCCCACTATGACGACCTGCTGGGGGAGGTGAGGGCCTTCTTCGATGAACGTATCGCCGCCTGTCTGGCCGCCGGTATAGGGCGTCAGCAGCTGTTGCTGGACCCGGGCTACGGCTTTGGCAAGACGCTGGCACACAACTATCAACTGCTGGCCTGGCAGGAGAAGTTGCTCGATTACCAGCTTCCGCTCTTGGTCGGTATGTCGCGAAAGTCTATGATAGGCAACCTGCTTGGCCGCTCGGTTGATGAACGGCTGGCCGGCAGTCTGGCCTGCGCGCTCATCGGGATGCAGCATGGTGCCCGGATCATCCGGGTGCACGATGTGCGAGCGACCATGGATGCCCTGCGCGCCGGCTGGATGGTAATGACGGGACAAGATTTCATATCCAAATAAAAAAGAGAACAGACAATGGCAAGAAAGTATTTTGGCACCGATGGTGTCCGCGGCAAGGTTGGCGAATTCCCGATCACCCCTGATTTCGTGATGAAGCTGGGTTGGGCCGCAGGCAAGGTGCTCTCCAAGAAGGGCACCCGTAAGGTGCTGATCGGCAAGGATACCCGGATCTCAGGTTACATGCTGGAGTCGGCATTGGAAGCGGGTCTCTCCGCTGCAGGTCTCAAGGCCATACTGATGGGCCCCATGCCGACCCCGGCCGTTGCCTATCTGACCCGCACCTTCCGTGCAGAGGCGGGTATCGTGATCAGTGCCTCACACAATCCCTTCTATGATAACGGCATCAAGTTCTTCTCCGCCGATGGCACCAAGTTGCCGGATGATGTGGAAATGGCCATTGAGGCCGAGCTGGATCACGAGATCCAGTGTGTTGAGTCTGCCGAGCTGGGCAAAGCAGTGCGTATCGAGGATGCTGCTGGCCGCTATATCGAGTTCTGCAAGAGCACCTTCCCCTCCAATCTGAGTCTGGAAGGGTTGAAAATGGTGGTTGACTGCGGCCATGGCGCTACTTATCACATCGCTCCTTCCGTTTTCCGCGAGTTGGGAGCCGAGGTAATCGCTATCGGCTGCAGCCCTGATGGCCTCAACATCAACGACGGTGTAGGTTCTACCGCTCCCGAGGCGCTGGCAGCCAAGGTGCTGGAGTGCAAAGCCGATCTAGGCGTGGCCTTCGACGGTGACGGCGATCGCCTGGTGATGGTGGACCACACGGGTTACATCATCGACGGTGACGAGATCCTCTACATCATCGCCCGCGATGCGCTGCGCAACGGTCGCCTCAAGGGGGGGGTCGTCGGTACCCTGATGGCCAACATGGGCCTGGAACTGGCGCTGCAGACCCTGGGGATCCCGTTCGCCCGTGCCAAAGTGGGTGACCGCTACGTACTGGAGATGATGAACGAGAAGGGCTGGCGTATCGGGGGTGAAAACTCCGGTCATATCATCTGCCTGGATCAGACCACCACCGGGGATGGTATCGTCGCCGCCCTGCAGGTGCTGATGGCCATCTGCACCGCAGAGATGCCGCTGGCCAAGCTGCGTTCCGGCATGAGCAAGTTCCCTCAGGTGCTGGTGAACGTCCGTTTTGCCGAGGGCAAGGATCCGCTGGCGGCTGATGCCGTCAACCAGGAAGTGGCCAAGGTGGAACAAGAGCTGGCTGGCCGTGGCCGCGTCCTGCTGCGTAAATCCGGCACCGAACCCCTGATCCGGGTCATGGTGGAAGGTGAGCATGAGCAGCAGGTGCGTGACATGGCACAACGCATCGCTCAACAGGTCGAATCGGCGTTTTAATGAACAATGTGGGCGGCTTTTTAGCCGCCCTGGTTGTATCTTGTTCAAACGATTCGAAAATTCAAAAATAGCGCTTGTCAGCTGACAATCCTCTGGATATTATCAGCCCCGCTTTCGCAAGGGAGTTGCCGATGGGACATCGCAAGCCGTTTGTAGCAGCCAACTGGAAGTTACAAGGTAGTAGGTCGCAGTTAGAGCAGTTTACTCGCCAATGCCTTAAAGGCATGGATGAGCAAGTAGATGTGGTCTTGTGTCCATCCCATGTGCATCTCGACTTCACGGCCGTACTGCTCAACGAGCAAAAGGTAATGAAGTTGGGGGCTCAGAATGTGAGTCAGCACCGACAAGGCGCTTATACGGGTGAAGTCTCGTGTGAGATGCTGGTTGAGGCAGGGTGTCGTTACGTACTGGTAGGGCACTCCGAGCGCAGGCGTCTCTTTGGTGAGACCAGCTTTATCGTCGCAGAGAAGTTTGCGGCAGCCAGAGCGGCAGGCTTGATCCCCATCCTCTGTTTGGGTGAGTCGGGCGCAGCGAGGCAGGCGAGAAGAACCTTTGAGGTGATCGCAGAAGAGCTGGACATTGTCATAGAGAAAAATGGCGCGATGGCTTTCGATAATGCTATCATCGCCTACGAGCCGATTTGGGCTGTAGGTACAGGTAAATGCGCCACACCCGAGCAGGCACAAGAGGTTCATTCCTTTATACGTGGTCGCTTGGCGGAGGATACTCCGGTTATAGGTGAGAAAGTTAGAATCATCTATGGTGGGAGCGTGACACCGACCAATGCGAGAGATTTGTTTGCCCAGCCCGACATTGATGGCGGCCTGATAGGTGGAGCGAGTCTCGATGACAAGACGTTTTTAGGAATTGTTGAAGCGGCAAAGGGTGCAAGTTAAATGTACGAAATTCTTTTAGTCGTTTATCTGCTGGTTTCACTGGCTCTGATTGGTCTGGTGATGATTCAGCAAGGTAAAGGGGCTGACATGGGCGCCTCCTTCGGCGCAGGGGCATCGAATACCGTATTCGGCTCCGGTGGTTCAGGCAGTTTCCTGACCCGTACAACAGCTGTTTTGGCTACTCTGTTCTTTTTGATTAGCCTGGTGCTCGGATCTATGTCCAGCAACAAGGTCAAACAGGGTAGTGAATGGGAAAATCTGCAACAAACCCAGCAGGTTGAGCAGACTAAAGCGCCAGTAAAGAAAGACACTGACGTTCCCGAATAAGTGAGTTTTTGCCGTGGTGGTGGAATTGGTAGACACGCTATCTTGAGGGGGTAGTGCTCTAGGGTGTGCGGGTTCGAGTCCCGCCCACGGCACCAATTAAGTAGTGAGCTCGGGTAACCGGGTATATTATAGCCAGTCGGTCTTGTGTGAAGAGAATGAACTGGCTATAATCTCGCACGATTTCGGACGCGGGGTGGAGCAGCATGGTAGCTCGTCGGGCTCATAACCCGAAGGTCGTCGGTTCAAATCCGGCCCCCGCAACCAAATTTCACGCATTTCCTACGCTCAGGAAGGCGGTCGCTGCGAGGCGACAATCAGGGTAAAGCGCCAAGCCCCGATTTGACATCGGGGCTTTTTGTTATGTGCGATTTACTCTGAATCGATCTCTATCTGGGCTTTATGCCCTTTTTTTGTTTTTCGGAGGGTGACTTTGGCTACGTTGGAACAACGTTTGACCGATCTGCTCGAGGCTCCGGTCGTTGCCTTGGGTTTTGAACTTTGGGGTATTGAGTTTATCCGAGCGGGTAACCACTCCACTTTGCGTGTCTTTATCGACAGCGAGAATGGTGTGACTGTCGAGAACTGTGCTGAAGTCAGCCATCAGGTTGGCGCCATCATGGATGTCGAGGATCCCATCACAGAAGAATACTTCCTGGAAGTATCCTCCCCTGGTCTGGATCGTCCGCTGTTCAAGGTTGCCCAGTTCGAAAAATACGTTGGCCAAGAGGCGGCGGTGCAGCTGCGGATGGCAACAAATAACCGCCGCAAGTTCAAAGGCGTAATCAAAGCTGTGCAAGGCGACATGATCACCCTGACAGTAGATGGTAAGGACGACGTGTTGGCTTTCACCAATATCCAAAAAGCGAACATAGTGCCGAACTTTGGTTAACGAGGCTATCGGATATGAATAAAGAGATTTTGCTGGTCGTTGACGCAGTATCCAACGAGAAAGCTGTGCCCCGCGAGAAAATTTTCCAGGCTCTGGAGACCGCGCTGGCGACTGCGACCAAGAAGAAATATGAAGGCGAGATTGAAGTTCGGGTCGAAATCGATCGCAAGACCGGTGACTACGATACCTATCGTCGCTGGGTTGTTGTGGCCGATCAGGCTGCAATGGAAAACCCGTACGGTGAAATCACCCTCGAAGCCGCTCAGATCGAGCAGCCCGAGATCCAGCTTGGTGACTATGTAGAAGACCAGATCGACTCTGTGACCTTCGACCGTATCACCACCCAGACCGCTAAACAGGTTATCGTGCAGAAAGTGCGCGAAGCCGAGCGTTCCCAAGTCGTTGACCAGTTCAAGGACAAGGAAGGCACCATCATCAGCGGTGTGGTCAAGAAGAGTAACCGTGACAACGTGATCCTGGATCTGGGCAGCAATGCCGAGGCCGTGATCTTCCGTGACGATATGCTGCCGCGCGAGACGTTCCGTCCGGGCGATCGCATCCGTGGCCTGCTCTACGCCGTGCGTCCCGAAGCCCGTGGTTCCCAGCTGTTCGTCAGCCGTTCCAGCCCGGACTTCCTGAAAGAGCTTTTCCGCATCGAAGTACCGGAGATCGGTGAAGAGATGATCGAAATCATGGGCGCCGCCCGTGACCCGGGCTCCCGCGCCAAGATCGCGGTGAAGACCAACGATCGTCGTATAGACCCGATCGGTGCCTGTATCGGCATGCGCGGTGCCCGTGTGCAAGCTGTCTCCGCCGAGCTGAGTGGTGAGCGTGCCGACATCGTTTTGTACGATGACAACCCCGCCCAGTACGTGATCAATGCCATGGCGCCCGCCGATGTGGCCTCCATCATAGTGGATGAAGACAACCACACCATGGATATCGCCGTGGAAGCCGCCAACCTGGCCCAGGCCATCGGCCGCAACGGTCAGAACGTGCGTCTTGCTTCCCAGCTGACCGGTTGGGAGCTGAACGTCATGACCGTCGAGGACATGCGTTCCAAGCACCAGGCCGAGAACGATCGTATCCTGACCCTGTTCACCAGCGCCCTGGACATCGACGACGATTTCGCCGGTCTGCTGATGGAAGAAGGCTTCTCGACTCTGGAAGAGATTGCCTTCGTACCCGTCAATGAGCTGCTGGCCATCGACGGTCTGGACGAGGACATGGTGGAAGAGCTGCGCAAGCGTGCCAAGGATGTCCTGACCACCAAGGCCCTGGCCAAAGAAGAATCCTTCGACGGCGTAGAACCTTCCGAAGACCTGCTCAATCTGGCTGGCCTCGGTCGCGACATGGCATATGCCCTGGCCGCGCGTGGTGTCGGCACCCTGGAAGATTTGGCAGAGCAAGGTATCGACGACCTTGCCGACATTGAAGAGCTGACCGCTGAGAAAGCCGGTGAGCTGATTATGGCTGCTCGCAATATCTGTTGGTTCGGAGAAGAGCAGTCTGAATAAGATCAAACGGAGGAAAATGAATGGCAGAAGTATCAGTCAAACAACTTGCCACTGACATCGACACACCGGTTGATCGTCTTCTCCAGCAGTTTGTCGATGCCGGTATCAGCAAGAGCAAGGCCGACGACCTCGTCAGCGAGTCTGAAAAACAGACTCTGCTGGCTCACTTGAAAAAACAGCATGGAGGTGACGAGATTACCGCACCAGCCCGCATGACTTTGCAGCGCAAGACCAAGAGCACCATCAGTGTTCAGGGGACTGGCGGCAAGAACAAGGAAGTGCAGGTTGAAGTGCGCAAGACTCGCACCTATGTAAAACGCTCGGCGCTGGAAGATGAACAGCGCCAGGCGGAAGCCGAGGAAACAGCGCGTTTGGAAGCAGAAGAAAAAGCTCGTAGCGAGGCCGAGAACAAGGTTCGTCTCGATGCTGAAGAGAAGGCTCGCCGTGAGGCTGAGCAGGCTCGTCGTGAAGCTGAGGAAAAGGCGCGGATCGAGGCACAATCAAAGGCTCGACAGGCTCCACAGCCCGCCAAAGCAGCCAGTAGCACAGCTCAGCAAGAGGCAGAAAAGATGGCCAAGCGCGAAGCAGAAGAACTGAAGCGCCAACAGGAACAAACAGCTTTGCAAAAAGCAGAAGAACTCGCCGCCAAGAAAGCCGAAGAGGCTCGTGTAATGGCGGAACAGAACGGCCCTCGCTGGGCTGAAGAAGAAGCTGCTCGCGCCAAAGAGAGCAGTGACTATCATCTGACCACCAACAAGCATGCGCAAGCCGCAGAAGACGAGTTGGACCGGAAGGAAGAGACCAGCCGTCGCACCGCCGCCGCCGCCGTTAAGGCGCCGAAAAAGGCCGGTCGTCGTGAAGATGATCGCGATTCCCGCAACCCGCGTGCCCGTAAAGGCAAGCGCGGCAAGGTGGCCATGCCCAATGCCATGAAGCACGGCTTCAACAAGCCGGCTGCCGTGGTTAACCGTGACGTCGTCATCGGCGAAACCATCACTGTGGCCGAACTGGCCAACAAGATGGCCGTCAAAGGCGTGGAAGTCATCAAGGCGATGATGAAGATGGGCGCCATGGCGACCATCAACCAGGTGATCGATCAGGAGACCGCTCAGCTGGTCGCCGAAGAGATGGGTCACAAGGTTGTGCTGCGTCGTGAGAACGAGCTGGAAGAGGCGGTACTGTCCGATCGTGACGAGACCTCCGAAGCCAAGCCGCGTGCCCCTGTCGTGACCATCATGGGTCACGTTGACCACGGCAAGACCTCGCTGCTCGACTACATCCGTAAAGCCAAGGTAGCTGCTGGCGAAGCCGGTGGTATTACCCAGCATATTGGTGCTTACCACGTCGAAACTGACAGTGGCATGATCACCTTCCTGGATACTCCGGGTCACGCTGCGTTTACCTCCATGCGTGCTCGTGGTGCCAAGTCGACCGATATCGTCGTTCTGGTTGTTGCTGCCGATGACGGCGTCATGCCGCAGACCATCGAAGCCATCCAGCACGCCAAGGCGGCTGAAGTGCCCATCGTGGTTGCGGTCAACAAGATCGACAAGCCTGAAGCGGATCCGGATCGCGTCAAGACCGAGCTGGCCCGTTACAACGTCATGTCCGAAGACTGGGGTGGCGAGAGCCAGTTCGTTCACGTCTCCGCCAAGTCTGGCGAAGGCATCGACGACCTGCTGGAAGCCATCCTGATCCAGTCCGAAGTGCTGGAATTGAAAGCGGTTGTCGATGGCATGGCCAGCGGCGTCGTGATCGAATCCTTCCTGGACAAGGGTCGTGGTCCGGTTGCCACCGTGCTGGTACAAGAAGGTACTCTGCGCCAGGGCGACATCGTACTGTGTGGTCTGGAATACGGTCGTATCCGTGCCATGCGCGACGAACTGGGTCGTGAAATCAAGGAAGCGGGTCCATCCCTGCCGGTGGAAATCCTGGGTCTGTCCGGGGTGCCGTCTGCCGGTGATGAGGCCACCGTTGTACGTGACGAGAAGAAGGCCCGTGAAGTGGCGCTCTATCGTCAGGGCAAATTCCGCGACGTCAAGCTGGCTCGCCAGCAGAAGTCCAAGCTGGAAAACATGTTCGCCAACATGACCGAGGGCGAAGTGTCCGAAGTGAACGTGGTGATCAAGGCCGACGTACAGGGTTCGGTGCAAGCGATTTGCGATGCGCTGGTTCAGCTCTCTACCGACGAAGTCAAGGTCAAGATCGTGGGCTCGGGTGTTGGTGGTATCACTGAAACCGACGCTACTCTGGCCGCTGCTTCCAGCGCCATCCTGGTAGGCTTCAACGTCCGTGCCGACGCATCTGCGCGCAAGGTCATCGAGTCCGAGAGCCTGGATCTGCGTTACTACTCCGTCATCTATGATTTGATCGACGAAGTGAAGCAGGCCATGAGCGGCAAGCTGGCTCCTGAGTATCGTCAGGAGATCATCGGTCTGGCTGAAGTGCGTAGCGTCTTCAAGTCACCCAAGTTCGGCGCGGTTGCCGGCTGTATGGTTACCGAAGGTGTGGTCAAGCGTTCTAACCGTATCCGTGTTCTGCGCGACAACGTGGTTATCTATGAAGGCGAGCTGGAATCCCTGCGTCGCTTCAAGGATGACGTCAACGAGGTCCGTAACGGTTACGAGTGTGGTATCGCAGTCAAGAACTACAATGACGTACGCGAAGGCGACCAGATCGAAGTTTACGAGACCATTGAAATTCAACGGACTCTGTAAGCCGAGAGTTAGACAAAATAGGGGGCCGCGGCCCCCTTTTATCGCAGGATAGAATATGGCCAGAGAATTTAGCCGGACCAACAGGGTCGGCCAGCAGATCCAGCGCGAAATCGCGTTGATCTTGCAGCGTGAGGTCAAGGACCCGCGTATCGGCATGGTAACCGTCTCGGACGTGGAAGTGTCCAAGGACCTCAACTATGCCAAGGTTTATGTCACCTTCTTGCAGCTGGAGAACGACGCCGACCGCATCAAGGAAGGGCTCAAGGGCCTGACCGAAGCGGCTGGCTACATCCGCAGCCTGCTTGGCAGTGCCATGCGCTTGCGCGTGGTGCCCGAGTTGCGCTTCTACTACGACCAGACCCTGGTCGAGGGGATGCGTCTCTCTAACCTGGTGACCAACACTGTGCGTGAAGACAAACGTCGTATGGCCGAAGCTGGCCGTGAAGAAGACGAAGCCGCACCGGATGATACTACTGAGGATAAAGCCTGAGATGTCTCGAAGACGTCGTTTCAAGGGCCGTGACGTACACGGTATCTTGCTGCTGGACAAGCCGACCGGTCTGACCTCCAACGATGTGTTGCAGAAGGTCAAGCGGATCTACAATGCCGCCAAGGCCGGCCACACCGGCGCCCTGGATCCACTGGCGACCGGCATGCTGCCGATTTGCCTCGGTGAAGCCACCAAGTTCTCCCAGTATCTGCTGGAAGCGGACAAGCGCTATGAGGTGACCGCCAAGCTGGGTGAGCGCACCAACACCAGCGATTCCGACGGCGAGGTGGTTTCCACCCGTCCGGTGAACGTGGCCGTGGGTACCCTGATCGAGTCGCTGGACCAGTTCCGCGGCCCCATCATGCAAGTGCCGTCCATGTACTCAGCCCTCAAGCACAACGGTCGCCCGCTCTACGAATATGCCCGTGAAGGCATAGAGATCGAGCGGGAAGCCCGCCCCATCACGGTATTTGAGCTCAAGCTCATCAGCTTTGAGGGGGATGAGGTCAAGCTGGAGGTGCACTGCAGCAAGGGCACCTATATTCGCTCCCTGGTGGACGATCTGGGGGAAGTGCTGGGCTGTGGCGCTCACGTCACCCAGCTGCGCCGCACCCAGGTGGCCAGCTATCCCTATGAGCGGATGCTGACCCTGGAACAGCTCGAGTGCATCTTCGAACAGGCCAAGGCTGAGAGTATCCCGCCACGGGAGCAGCTCGATCCCTTGTTGTTGCCGATGGATACCGCCGTGGCCGCGCTGCCCGAAGTGAACATGCTGGCGGCGGTGGCCGCTTATGTGAACCAGGGGCAGGCCGTGCAGGTTGCCGGGGCGCCGCAAGGTGGCCAGGTACGCATGACGGTCGGTCCTGAGCGTGAGTTCATCGGTGTGGGCGAGATAGACGACGAAGGGCGGGTAGCCCCCAAGCGTCTGGTGCGCTACCACGACGACCGCGACGAGGAGTGATCCTCGGGCGGTATCAGGGCGTCTTTCCCGCTGCGCCTCTTTCCCGTTGCGAAATGTGGCGGGGACGATTATGATACCGCCCTCATTTCACGGCTGAATTAGAGATTGGCTGTGAACCTTTAAACACTCTACTGGAGTAAACTCATGTCTCTAAATGCTGAGATCAAAGCTTCCATCGTTGCTGACAACGCTCGTTGCGCCAACGACACTGGCTCCCCCGAAGTGCAGGTTGCCCTGCTGACTGCCCAGATCAACCATCTGCAAGGTCACTTCAAAGAGCACGCTAAAGATCACCACGGTCGTCGTGGTCTGCTGCGCATGGTTTCCCAGCGTCGCAAGCTGCTGGACTACCTGAAGCGTAAAGATGTTCAGCGTTATGCTGCTCTGATCGCCAAGCTGGGTCTGCGTCGTTAATCGACCATCAGATTTCGCGAAAAAGGGGAACCTCCGGGTTCCCCTTTTTTATTGCGCGTCGGGCTGTCGCCGGCGTCACAGAATTTGTGTGATTGCTTACCTTTTGATTCGAATCAAGTATACTTGCACGCGAATTTAAAGAGCCAAATTGTAAAAAAGGAAATTCACGTGAATCCTATTGTAAAGTCATTCCAGTACGGTCAACACACCGTCACTCTGGAAACCGGTGTGATGGCCCGTCAAGCCACTGCGGCCGTTATGGTCAGCATGGACGATACCTGTGTATTTGTGACCGTAGTCGGTAAGAAAGAGGCCGATCACGGCCGTGATTTCTTCCCGTTGACCGTCAACTACCAGGAGCGTACCTATGCTGCTGGTCGTATCCCGGGTGGTTTCTTCCGTCGTGAAGGCCGTCCGAGCGAAGGCGAGACCCTTACCTCCCGCCTGATCGACCGTCCTATTCGTCCGCTGTTCCCGGAAGGCTTCCTCAATGAGGTTCAGGTGGTTGCCACCGTCATGTCCGTGAACCCGCTGGTTTCCCCGGACATCGTTGCCATGATCGGTGCCTCTGCTGCACTGGCCATCTCCGGCATCCCGTTCGGCGGCCCGATTGCGGCTGCTCGCGTGGGTTACATGAACGGTCAGTATGTGCTGAACCCGACCACCGCCGAACTGCCGCAGAGCGATCTGGACCTGGTGGTTGCCGGTACCGCCAACGCGGTACTGATGGTGGAATCCGAAGCGGCCATCCTGTCTGAAGAGACCATGCTGGGCGCCGTCGTTTATGGCCACGAGCAGATGCAAGTCGTGATCAACGCCATCAACGAATTCGCCGCCGACGTGGGTACCCAGCCGTGGGATTGGACCCCGCCTGCGACCAACGAAGCGCTCAAGGCCAAGATTGCCGAGCTGGCTACAGCTGAACTGGGTGAAGCCTACCGCATCACCGAGAAGGCTGTGCGTTACGCTGCCATCGGTGCCATCAAGCAGCGCGTGGTTGAGCAAGTGATCGCCGCCGGCGTGGAAGACGATGCCAAGAAGATTGGCGAAGAGTTCCACAGCCTGGAAAGCCGCATCGTCCGTGGTCGCGTAGTACGTGGCGAGCCGCGCATCGATGGTCGCGATCCGGAAATGATCCGTGCCCTGTCTGTTGGCACCGGCATTCTGCCCCGCGCTCACGGCTCTGCCCTGTTCACCCGTGGTGAGACTCAGGCCATCGTGGTTGCGACCCTGGGTACCGAGCGTGACGCCCAGAACATCGACGAGCTGGCTGGCCACCGTGCCGACCGCTTCATGCTGCACTACAACTTCCCGCCGTACTGCGTCGGTGAAACCGGCATGATGGGTAGCCCCAAGCGTCGTGAAATCGGTCACGGTCGTCTGGCCAAGCGCGGCGTTGCTGCCGTGATGCCGAGCGCCGCCGAGTTCCCGTACGTGGTGCGTGTGGTGTCTGAAATCACCGAATCCAACGGCTCTTCCTCCATGGCCTCCGTCTGTGGTTCCTCCCTGGCGCTGATGGACGCGGGTGTGCCGATCAAGGCCTCCGTTGCCGGTATCGCCATGGGTCTGGTGAAGGAAGAAGAAGGTTTCGTCGTGCTGTCCGACATCCTGGGTGACGAAGATCACCTGGGCGACATGGACTTCAAGGTGGCCGGTACTACCCAGGGTATCACTGCGCTGCAGATGGACATCAAGATCGAAGGCATCACCAAAGAGATCATGGAGATTGCCCTCAAGCAAGCCCGTGGTGCTCGCCTGCACATCCTGAAAGTGATGGACGAAGCCATCCAGGCGCCGCGCAGCGAAATCTCTGACTTTGCCCCGCGTATCCACACCATCAAGATCAATCCTGAGAAGATCAAGGATGTGATCGGCAAGGGTGGTTCCGTGATCCGTGCGCTGACCGAAGAGACTGGCACCAACATCGAGCTGGATGATGACGGTACCGTCCGTATCTCCGCCGTTGCCAACGAAGCCGCCATGGAAGCCATTCGTCGCATCGAGGCCATCACAGCCGAGATCGAAGTGAACCGCATCTATGAAGGCAAGGTTGTGCGTCTGGCCGACTTCGGTGCCTTCGTCAACATCCTGCCGGGTAAAGACGGTCTGGTACACATCTCCCAAATCACCGATGCCCGTGTGCAAAACGTGGCCGACTTCCTGAAGATCGGTGATGTGGTGAAGGTGAAGGTACTGGAAGTGGACCGTCAAGGCCGTGTGCGTCTCTCCATCAAGGAAGCGAATGCACCGACCGAAGCCGCCGCACCGGTTGCTGACGTGGCTGTTGCCGAAGAGCCGACTGCCGAATAAGGGCTGCCGTGCTGTTCAAGAGCCGACCTCAGGGTCGGCTTTTTTGTGCCTGCTCGGCAGAAAAGTTGTTTCTTATGAAGCCCTCTGTTACAACAATGGGCTCCCCGCGCGACGGGTAACAAGGATCAGTATGATGTCGTGGGCCCTCCTCAGGCAGTTTCCCCCATTGGTCTGGACCGTGATCCTGGGCACCTTCATGGTGCGCACCAGCTATTACATGGTCTGGCCCTTTCTCTCGATCTTGCTCTATCGGGAGTATGCCCTCTCGGCCACCAGCATAGGGGCCATGCTGGGAGCGAGTGCGGCGATCTCCACCCTGATCAGCTTTTACGGCGGCTGGCTGTCGGACCGGCTGGGGCGGCGCAACATATTGCTGGCCGGCTGCCTGGTCGCGCTGCTTTGCTATGGTCTGCTCGGCTTCTCCCACTCAGTGCTCTGGCTCGGAGTCGGGGTGATAGGCAGCGGTCTCTCCTCTGGCCTCATAGATGCTCCGGGCAAGGCGCTGATGGCCGATAGCCTCGCCTCGGCCAAGGCGCGCGAGCTGGCACTGCATATGCGTTACTTCCTGCTCAACCTGGGGGCGGCGATAGGGCCTCTGCTTGGGGTGACTCTGGGCATCAGCGCCCAGCAGCAGACCTTCCTGCTGCTCTCCGGCAGCTACCTGCTGCTGGGGGCTGCTTTCGTCTGGGGCTTTCGCGCGCTGAACGAGGAAGAGCGGCGCGCAGGCGGCCTGGGTCTGCGGGCCGCGATCAAGGTGCTGTGGCTGGATCGGGGCTTTCTGCTGCTGGTGATGGCGAACCTGCTGATGGTGCTGGTCTACTCCCAGTTTCACTCTCCCCTGGTGCAGTACCTGACTCGGGCCGAGACCCCAGAGGTGGCGCGGCTGGTCGCTATTCTGGTGACGATCAATGCGCTGACTGTGGTCGTGCTGCAATTCCCGCTGCTGCATCTGCTCGCCCGTTGGCCGGGCAAGGTGCGACTGCAGCTTGGCATCATGTTGTTTCTGGGGGCTCAGGTGCTGTTTGCGCTGGGGGATCCCGCGCAGTGGTCGCACTGGATCGGCGCCGTGCTGCTGCTGAGCGTGGGGGAGACGATTCTGTTCCCGCTGCTCAACGTGCTGATCGATCAGATGTCGCCCCCTCATCTGAAGGGGAGCTATTTCGGCGCCGGTGCGCTGGCCGGGTTGGGCGGGGCCATCGGGGCCATGCTGGGAGGCTGGATCCTGGAACGATGGAGCGGGCAGTCACTCTACATTCTGATGGCGCTGTTCTGCATGCTGACCTTTCTGTTGTACGAGTGGGGCGCGAGGATCCCGCGCCCCGAGGTGGCGAAAGCCTGTTCCCGCGAGGGTTAATGGGTCTCCTTCTGGTTGACTTGCTTCATCGCCCTCTTGGCGGCATACATGCGCTCGTCGGCCAGCCGGATCAGGCTGTGGCCCTCGTCGAACTGCATGGGGCCGGTCTGCACCATGCCGATACTGAGGGTCACATCGTCGACCTGTTCTTTCAGGGCATTGGTCAGGCGCTGGAGGTAGACGTTTCTGGCTTGGTCTTCATTGCAGTTGGGCAGGATCAGGCAGAACTCATCCCCGCCGTAGCGAAAACAGTAATCCTCCGCCCGTGACACCTTGCGAATGCAGTCGCCGACGATGCGCAGTATCTCATCGCCCCGCTGGTGTCCCTGGGTGTCGTTGATCTGTTTGAAGTCGTTGATGTCGAGGTAGGCGATGACCACGGGCTCGGCGCGGCGCTGGCAGGTACGCAGTGTGCGGGTCAGGTTCTCCTGCAGGTGGCGCACGCTGAGCAGGCCGGTGAGGGAGTCGGTCCGGCTCATCTCCTCCAGCTGCTGGGTACGCTCCCGCACCTTCTCCTCCAGCGTCCTGGCGTAGATCTCCGACTTCTCCTTGGATGACTCTATCTCCGAGACCAGGCTGCGGATATAGGTCTCGAACACCAGAGTAATGTCGAACAGGAACAGCTTGTCGAGGGCGGTCAACATGGCGATGCGATCCTGCTCATGCTCAATCTGGGTGAAAATATCCTCGATAAGCAGCCCCTTGAGGGTGTTGATGGCCGCCAGATAGAGTTTGGGCTCAACCCCGATCCGTTTGTGCACCAATCCGATCCGCAGCCGGTTGTTGACGTACTCCAGATCATACAGGCCACTAAACAGATCAAGGATATAGCGACGCTGAGCCGTTCTAAGTCTGGTGAGTGTATCGGCATCACCGATCAGTAGCGCGATTTCGGTGATCCCGGTCTGCATTTCATAGAACTTGTCGACCAGTGCATCTATGTGAGGCTCTATATTGGGGCGATAACTGGCGAGCCGGGAGAAGTCATCCTCATTCAGCAGCAAAAGCTCCTTGCGGTGAGCAATGTCGAACTCTGTGATCCGCATCTGTTCCAGCAGAGTTTGTTCGGTTGGATTCATGGCAGTTCCCTGAACGAAAATGAAGGCGCGCACGTTTATCTAATTGACAGTGTAGACATTAACAGCAGGGGGAAGGTTTTCAAATGGCGCAGGTTTGTTGCAGATCAACGGCTGCGCCCATTTATTTATGCACTAGAAGGTCAGTACCTTGTCGGCTGCCAGGGTCCACTGGGCCAGCAGCGGCAGGGTGCCGATCTCGATCCCCTCAATGAGCGGCAGGGCCGTGATGCCGCGGGCATCGGTACAGGTCTTGCAAAGGCGGATGATGGCACCCTGGGCCAGCAGGATTTCTAGCATTTGGCGCAGGTTGTACCCCTCGGCGGGTACTTGTCCTGCCAGTGCGGCGCCGACCGCATCGGACATCAGAAACAGTTGCAGGCTCACACCTCCCTGCTCATTGAGGGCGATGGCCAGCCGCAGGGCGTTAAACAGGGATTCGCTGCCGTAGGGGGCGCCGTTGGCAATGATGACAATACGTTGATTCATGAAAGACTCCATCCTGAAAGCCGCTATTGTAGACTCGCCGAAGCCGCGCTGGCGTGATGTTGCACAAATTCTGTCGTAACCGGTTGGCACACGGCTTGGCCCGCCTGGATGCTGGCTGCAAGGCACAGCAACAGGCCGTGGCGGATCAGCGGGTCTTCGCCAAGGCGCACAACAACGGGGATCAGGTTGCCGAGCTCAAACGGGCGGTGCGCAACATCGAGGCTCACTGCACCGAGGCGGACCTGTTCAAGGAGCAGTAGCAACGGGTGGCCGAGCGGAAAGAGGGGGTGAACGAGCGGCTGCTCGAGCTGGAAACGGTGCGGGTGTGGGCAAACCTGACAAGATCGCCAACAAGCAGACCAAGCGGGAAGAAGCCCGGATCCGTTTGCTGGCAGCCCAGAACGAGCGAGATGCATTGAGCAAGCTGCTCACTCCCTGACTGCCGTCTTGCAGAATGAAAAAGTCGGGCATGCCCGACTTTTTGCTGTTCAGTTGTCCCTCATTTCATGTTCTCCGTCGACCGACCATGTTGGCCGGCACCACCCAGGCATCGAACTCCTGCGCCGTGAGATGGCCGGAGGCGATGGCGGCCTCCCGCAGGCTGATTCCCTCGTGGTGGGCACGCTTGGCTATCTCGGCCGCGTTGTCGTAGCCGATGTGGGGGTTGAGCGCCGTGACCAGCATCAGGGAGCGGGCCAGCAGCTCATCAATGCGTGCCCGGTTCGGCGTGATACCGATGGCGCAGTGATCACAGAAGCTCTGCATGCCATCGGCAAGCAGGCGTACGCTCTGCAAAAAGTTGTGGGCAATCAGGGGGCGAAACACGTTCAGCTCGAAGTTGCCGCTGGCACCGCCTATGGTGATGGCCACGTCGTTGCCCATCACCTGGGCACACAGCATGGTCAGCGCCTCGCACTGGGTCGGGTTGACCTTGCCGGGCATGATGGAGGAGCCGGGCTCATTTTCCGGGATCAGCAGCTCCCCCAGTCCGCTGCGGGGGCCGCTGGCCAGCCAGCGCACGTCATTGGCGATCTTCATGAGCGACGCGGCCAGTGCCTTGAGGGCCCCGTGGGCATGCACCATGGCATCGCTTGCCGCCAGCGCTTCGAACTTGTTGGGGGCGCTCACCAGTGGCAGGCCCGTCTGCTGTGCCAGGGTGGCCGCCACCTCGTCGGCAAAGCCGGGTGGCGTATTCAGGCCGGTGCCGACGGCCGTGCCTCCCAGCGCAAGTTCGCACAGATGGGGCAGGGCAGCCCGAATGTGGCGCTCCGCCTGTTCCAGTTGGGCGACCCAGCCGGAGAACTCCTGTCCCAGGGTGAGCGGGGTGGCGTCTTGCAAGTGGGTGCGGCCAATTTTGACTATGTCGTCGAAGGTGTGGGCCTTGCGCGCCAGGGTGGCGCTCAGGGTGAGCAGGGCGGGCAGCAGTTGCAGCGTGATAGCACTGACGGCTGCCAGGTTCATGGCGCTCGGGAAGACATCGTTGCTTGACTGGCTCTTGTTCACCTCGTCGTTGGGGTGCACCAGACGCCCTTCGCCGCGCGGGCCACCGAGCAGTTCGCTGGCCCGGTTGGCCAGCACCTCGTTGACGTTCATGTTGGTCTGGGTGCCCGAGCCTGTCTGCCAGACCCTGAGCGGAAACTCTTCCTCGTGCTGGCCGCAGAGGACCTCATCGGCGGCGCTCATGATGGCTTGGGCCGTGCGAGCGGGCAGCAGCCCTTTGGCGTGGTTGACCCTGGCACAGGCAGATTTGATGCGCGCCAGAGCGTGAATAAGCTCCATGGGCTGACGCTCCCCCGAGATATCGAAGTGGTGGAGGGAACGCTGGGTCTGGGCCCCCCATAGCCGCTCGGCCGGAACGGCTATCTCCCCGAAACTGTCGTGTTCTATCCGTGTCGTCATTGCATCCTCCCGCCGAAAAGAAAAGGGGCGAGGGAATATCCCTTGCCCCTCACAGCATGGCAAACCACAGGCTCGGCCGCTTGAATAGCGCCTCACGCAGGCGTGCCCTCTTGCATCATGGTTCAGCCGTGGGGGCGAAACGCCGTCAACGTCGCCAGCGGGCTGGCATCCATGCACTCCTGAGTCGCCTCGCCGTGCTTGAAGATCTTGAAGTCTTCGCCGCGGGCGCTCCAGTATTCGAGGGTGTCGCCGTTGATCTGCAGCAAGCTGGCTTCGCGCAGGGCCACCACATGTTCGCTCGGGTTGATGGCGCAGAACTCTGCCAGACGTTCATCGCGGGTCTCCCCCATGTGGCCGCTGATGCTGGCATCCAGATAGTGGGGGTTGATCTGCAGCGGGAACAGGCCCAGCGCAGGCAACACGGCGGCGCTGCACACCGGCATGTCGTTGGTGGTGCGAATGCTCGGGGTTGCCACGTTGCAACCTGCGCTCCAGCCCACATAGGGCACGCCCCGCTCGCGCACGGCGCGCTGGATTGGCACAACCAGGCCATTCTCGTGCAGCAACTGGTTGAGGCGCCAGGTGTTGCCACCGCTGATAAAGATGGCCTCCGCCTGCTGGATTGCGTCCACAGGGTCGTCGAACTGATGGATGCTGATAGCTTCCACCCCCAGGCTCTCGCCAAGTTCATTGGCCCTGGCATCCCAATCGCTGCGGATCACCGCGTAGGGTATGAGCAGGATACGCTTGACCTGTTTGCGGGCGAGCAGGGTCTGCACCCGCTCCCGGGCCCAGCCGAGCAGACCCTGGCATTCGGTGGCTTTACCGTTGCTAAGAAGAAGCAGTTCCATGAACAGTGTCCTCATGAGTGAAAGCGGAGGAGGCGTCACCAGGGCGTGGCATGGCGACAGGAGCCCCGATTCTAACCCGATTGGCGGCCGGGTTCTGTGATCGGTTCATCTATCCCGATGAGCCTGCCGCTGGTCCGCCCATTCACGAAAGATGGAAACAATCAGGTTAGTCGAGCTTGAAGTCGACCCACACCAGCCGGTGATCCGAGCTCACGCCCTTGGCGATGCCCAGCTTGGCGTCGTACACCAGGTGGTAGCCGGGCTCGAAGCTGGCGGGCCAGAACACGCCGGAGGCGACCGCGTTCAGGTTGGCGGAGGGCAGCAGGTGATCGAGCTGCAGGCCGCTGCTGCTGGTGATGCGCTCCGGGGTGGGGCGGTTGTTGTTGCGCTTGCACTGATCCGGCTGGCTGGCGAGGCACTCGGGGCCGCCCTGGCTGACCGGTATGATGGCGCCGTTGGTGACCGCCTGATTGACCAGCACATGGTTGTGCAGATCCTGAATGGCGGTGAGATCCCCATCGCCAATCTGGGGATCGGCGTTGAGATCCCCGGCGATGACGAATTTGGCACCTTGGGGCAGGCCGCCGGCCTTGCCTGCGTCATCCACCATGTAGCTGGCCGTTTCCACGTAGTCCTGCCAGAAGGCGACTTCGGCGCGGTTGTGTTTGACGTTGTGGCGCGCCGCATTGCCGAAGATGGGCGGAGTCGGGTGGGAGACGAGGAAGTGGATCACCTCCTCCTGGTTGCCGCGTTTGATGCGCACTGGCACATCGGCGTGATTCTTGGACGAGAGCGGGAACGCCTGCCAGGCGGCGTCGTCATACCAGGCATCGCCACACTGGCGGCCCGACGGGATCTTGGCATTGGGGTTGTTGCAGTCGTCGATGACGGGGTTCTGCTCGCCAGGCATGTCCTTCCACTTGAAGTGCTGGAAGGTGCGGATCTGCTTGGTGTCGATAGGGTACTGGGACATGACGGCGAATGCGTACTGGCCGTGGTAGTTGCCAAAGCCCCAGCCATCGTCCGGGCCGCTGCCCACCTTGCCATCCAGGTTGAGGTCATGGCCGCTCATCAGGCCGGTGTTGGTGGCGAAGTTTTGCAGCACAGGGTAGCGGATGGCGGTCACCTCGTTGTGCTGGGCGTGGGCCAGGTAGTTGTCGTTGAACGCCGTCAGATCGGCGGTGCCGGCGCCCTTGCCGTCGTTGTCGAACTCGTTGAGCAGGAAGACATCCGGCCGGGTGCGCTGGATAATCTCGGCGATATTGCGGATCTGCTGCACATCCTTGGCGCGGGTGATCTCCTCCTTGCCTAGGCTGCCGTCCCCTTGCTGGTAGCGGGTCAGCAGGGCGTCCTGCTCGGCGCGGGTCAGTGCCAGTTCCCCGCTCAGCATGCCTGGAGCGGTGCGATCAAAGGAGAGGTTGAAAGTTGCGAAGCGAACCATGGTGGTCGGGGTCTCGGAGTCATGTTGGCTGTTACAGCCTGCCATCAATCCGAGGGAAATGGCAGCGGCGAGTAGGGACTTGCTGATATTTTTCATTGTAATATTCCGTAGCATCAATAAGTTATATCTGGTTGGTACGAGCGTTGAGGCGCGCCCATTATAGGGAGCCCGCCCCCGGGCCGGGCGCCGGATGAGCCAAAGTGTGAGTCCCAAGGCTATCATTGATGGCCGTCATTTTGAGCTCTTTGTGAGGATTGCGAATGTGCAAAGTGGGCGCGCCGGTGCTAGACAATACCCAGCCGTGGCAGCCAGCGCCCTATGGTTGAAGCATGTAATTTCAGGTGCCAATTCCGTTTCAGTTCAGATGCCATCAGTTCGGTACTCCAAGGCGAGCGCTGATATCCTAGCTCCTGAGGTGACAACTGGATCAACAGCAGCAATAGACCCGAGATGTGAGCAAATGGCAGTACCGGCTTGCGCCCCCAAAGCTCGCTTTCAAGCTCCTCAAGGCTGTATAAGGTGTACCAGTTCACCCAGATGAGCGAGCGGCGGCAGTGAGCCTTGAAACAGCGAGACACTGTGCCCGTCAGCGACGAGCAAGATGGCGTTGAGCTTCCGGCAGAGATCTTTATCTTTGGTCCGATGCATCTTGTTGATGATCCTGCGTCGCTCATCATGGTCGGGCAGTGTTAGTATCATTTCGGGCTCGGCTCGGCTCGTTTGTCGTTTGGTTGATTTGGCGATTAATCAGGACGCACAAACGACGTAGAGTTCCATTCTTTACCCGGATAAGTGGTCTACATTTCGGAACGGTAATTTAGCTTCCCGAAACGCGCCCCTGCGATATGAACTTTTCAACGGGATGAAGATGTAAGTCTAAGCACAGCACTAACAGTGCAGACTGTGGCCTCACATGAGGAGTCCAATATGGACCGCTTTCAGGAAATGCAGGTGTTTCTGGCCGTTGCCGAGGAACAGGGGTTTGCCGCCGCAGCAAGCAGGCTGAACATGTCGCCGCCCAGCGTGACCCGCGCCGTGGCCGGACTGGAAGAGCGCATCGGCACCCTGCTGCTGAACCGTACCACCCGCAGCATGAACATCACCGAGGCCGGTCAGCGTTATGCCGAGGACTGCCGGCGCATCCTCGCCGAACTGGAAGAAGCCGAAGAGTCTGCCGCTGGCAGCCATGCCATGCCGAGGGGCCAACTGACGCTCACGGCGCCCTTGTTGTTTGGCGAGCTGTTTGTTACCCCGTTGATGGTCGACTTCCTGGAGCAGCATCCTGCCGTGCAGATCCGCGCGATGCTGGTAGATCGGGTGGTGAGCATGGTTGATGAAGGCATTGATGTGGCCGTGCGGATAGGCAACCTGCCGGACAGCGGCCTGAATGCACTGCGGGTCGGTGAAGTGCGCCGCGTGATCTGCGCGTCTCCGGCGTTTCTTGATGCCCATGGCCGCCCGACGCACCCTGAACAATTGCAGCAGTTGCAGGTGGTGGGCTCGGCCAGCAGCCCGCTGCTCAGCGACTGGCAATTCGAAGACAACGGCAGCCTGCTCAACGTGCGCCTGCAACCACGGCTGGTGGTCACCGCCAATCAGGCGGCCATCAATGCCGCCGCATTGGGCTGGGGCCTGACCCGGGTGCTGAGTTATCAAGTGGCGGCCAAGGTCGCCAGCGGCGAACTGGAAATCGTCCTACAGGAGTTCGAGCAGCCACCGCTGCCCGTGCATGTGGTCTATCATGGCGGGCGCAAGGTGGCGGCCAAGGTGCGCGCCTTCGTCGACTTCTGCGAACAACGCCTGGGCCAGGATCCGGCGCTCAATCCACACTGGTCGAACTGAGTCATGGATCGCCAGCAACAGATGCAGGTGCTCCTTGTGGTCAGTCAAACGCGGAGCCTGGCCGCCGCCGCACGCCAGTTGGGACTCTCCGAGCCGACCGTGACCCGCGCCATCGACGCCCTGGAAGCACGGTTAAATCTGGCACTGCTGCAACGCAGCACCCGGGGCGTGTTGCTCACCGAAGCGGGTGAGCGCTTTGCCGCGGACTGCCAGCGCATTCTCGCCGAGGTACAGGAGGCCGAAGCCTCGGCCAGTGGCCTGCACAGTCAGCCCCGCGGGCATCTGACGGTCAGCGTGCCCCTGCTGTTCGGCCAGGAACTGATGCCAGCCATCCTGCTCGATTACCTGCAGCAGTACCCCGAGGTGCAGCTGTATGTCCGCTATCTCGACCGCCAGCCGAACCTGCATGAGGAAGGCGTCGATGTGGCCATTCTGGCCGGCGACCTGCCCGACTCCTCGTTGTTCGCCCTCAAGGCCGGGCAGATACGCCGCGTGGTCTGCGCCAGCCCCGCCTACCTGGCACGCTTGGGCACACCCACGCATCCCGAGGAACTCTCACGGCACCGCATTATCCATTCCAGTGCCGATGCCAGGCTGACCGAGTGGCGCTTTCAGGTCGAGGGCAGACTGCGGCATTACCCGCTTCGCCCGCGGTTGAGCTGTACCTCCAATCAGCCAGCGATTCGCGCAACCTGCGCCGATGGCGGGCTAATACGCTGCATGAGCTATCAGGTGCATGAGCGTTTTCAACGTGGCGAGTTGGTCGAGGTGCTACAGGCGTTCGGCTTACCGGAACTGCCGGTGTATGTGGTCTATCGCGAAGGACGGCGCGCCGCTGCGCGGGTGCTCAGCTTTGTTGATTTTGCGGTGGGCCGTTTGCGCGAGCACCCGGCGCTGCGCTGAGCGACGCTTTTGTTTCATTTTACGTAATAATGAATTGCTTTTTCTGGCGATTCTACGATTTGGCTAGGTAGCTCAGTATGGTTCACACAACACGGCACACTCGGTGTCGCTGTTTCACATAGCTAACTGCGGAGTTCACCATGTCCAAGCCGATCAAACTTTTTCGTCATCCCCTCTCCGGTCACGCTCACCGTGTGGAGTTGTTCCTCTCGCTGCTGAATGTGTCGACCGAACTGGTGTTCGTCGATCTGGCCAAGGGCGCGCACAAGTCGGCCGAATTCCTGGCCATGAACCCCTTCGGCCAGGTGCCGGTAATCGATGATAACGGCGTGGTGCTGAGTGACTCCAACGCCATCCTGGTGTACTTGGCGAAGAAGTACGACACCAGCGGTCAGTGGCTGCCCAAGGAGCCGCTGGCAGGTGCGCAGGTACAGCAATGGTTGTCCATCGCCGCTGGACCGATCGCCTCGGGACCGGCCACCGCGCGCCTGATCACTGTGTTCGGCGCCCCCTACGATGCAGCGTCGACCATCGCCCGCACCCATGCCCTGCTCAAGGTGATCGAGCAGGAGCTGGCCAGCCGCCCGTACCTGACCGGAAACCTGCCGACCTTGGCCGATGTCGCCAGCTATACCTATATCGCCCATGCGCCGGAGGGCAATGTGTCGCTGGCCGACTACCCGCAGGTGCGTGCCTGGCTGGCGCGCGTCGAAGCCCTGCCGGGCTTCGTACCGATGCAACGCACCGCCGTCGGCTTGCAAAGCGCCTGACTCACCCCCGGCGCGGCCATCGGCCGCGCCGGCCTTTTCATTCAGCGGAGCCTTGCCATGACCAGCCCACAGCCGACCAATTTATCTCCCTGGCACGCCGGGGAAAAGCAGTTACAGGAGCGCGTGGGTGTTGCCGAGCGTATGGAAGCATTTGGCCGGCGGGTGATCCGCGACCATATGCCCGACCAGCACCGTGATTTCTACCGGCAACTGCCGTTCCTGCTGCTGGGCTCGGTAGACGCCCAAGGGCGCCCCTGGGCCAGCATCCTCGAAGGCCCGGTCGGCTTTGCCCATTCCCCGGAGCCACGCCTGTTGCGGCTGGATAGCGTGCTCGGTGCGGGCGATCCGGCCGCGCAGGCGCTGCAAGACGGTGCGGCCGTCGGCCTGCTGGGCATCGAGCTGCATACCCGTCGGCGCAATCGCCTTAACGGTAATGTGGTCGGGCGTGACGCGCAGGGCCTGGGCATCGCCGTGGATCAGGCGTTCGGCAACTGCCCGCAGTACATCCAGCTGCGCCAGCACCTGCTGCCCGTCAGCCAACCCCTGCCGGCCGTGGTGGCCGAGCAACTGGACCATCTGGATGAGCCGGCGCAGCAGATGATTGCCGGTGCTGACACCTTCTTTGTCGCCAGCTATGTCACCCTGGAGGATGGCCGGCTGGCGGTGGACGTTTCCCACCGGGGCGGCCAGGCCGGGTTTGTGCGGGTGCAGGGCAACCGCCTGAGCATCCCGGATTTTGCCGGCAACCTGCACTTCAACACCCTCGGCAACCTGCTGCTCAACCCGCAAGCCGGCCTGTTGTTCATCGACTTCGCCACGGGTGACCTGCTGCAGATCAGCGGGCGCACTGAGCTGACGCTGGAAGGTGATGAAATCCGCGCTTTTCAGGGCGCTGAGCGCCTCTGGCACGTGGAGGTCGAGCAGGTGATCCGTCGGCAAGGCGCGCTAACGCTGCGCTGGGATTTACAGAGTTACTCGCCCAACAGCCTGATGACCGGCAGCTGGGAACAGGCCGAGGCGCGCCTGCAGGCGCAGACACTTCGCGATCAGTGGCGCCCCCTGCGGGTGGCACGCGTGGTCGAGGAAAGCGCCAGTATCCGCTCGTTCTATCTGGAACCGGCCGATGTCGGTGGCTGGCCGGCGTTCTCGGCGGGTCAGCACCTGCCCCTGCGCCTGACGATTCCCGGACAGGCGCACCCTGTCATCCGCACCTACAGCCTATCCAACGCGCCCTCCGATGACGTTCTGCGCATCAGCGTGAAGCGTGACGGACTGGCATCCGGCTACCTGCATGATCAGATCAAGGTCGGCAGTCTGCTGGAGGCCAAGGCCGCGCAGGGTCAGTTCGTGCTCGATCCCGTGCAGCACCGGCCACTTGTACTGCTGGCCGCCGGGGTGGGCATCACCCCGCTGCTGAGCATGTTGCGCGAGGTGGCCTACCAGAATCGCCGGCTGCGTCGGCGCCGTACGGTCTGGCTGATCCAGAGCGCCCGCCAGCAGGCGGAGCTGGCCTTCAGCCGGGAGTTGTATGAGCTGCAGCAGCAGAGCGGCGAAACCCTGCACTGGCTGCGAGTCATCAGCCAGCCCGAGGCCGGGCTGCAGGAGGGACTGGACTTCGACCTGCACGGGCGCATCGATATCGAACTGCTCAAGGCTGTGCTGCCCTTCGACGACTATGACTTTGTTCTGTGCGGACCAGCCGGTTTCACCCAGGCGCTGTACGATGGCCTGCGCGAGCTGAACATCAGTGACAGTCGCCTGCATGCCGAGACCTTCGGCCCCTCCAGCCTCATGCGACGCCCAGACCTGGCCGGTCCGACACAGGACTGGCCGCTGGCGGCCAGCAACCCGGTGCCCGTGCTTTTTGAGCTCTCGGCCAAGGAGGCGCGCTGGCTGCCTGGTAGCGGCAGCCTGCTGGATCTGGCCGAGAGCCGCGGCCTGACTCCGGAGTTCAGCTGCCGGGGCGGCACCTGCGGCACCTGCCGCACGCGCATCGTCAGTGGTCAGGTAACCTACCCGCAGCCACCATCCAACCTGCCGGCCGAAAGTGAGGCTCTGATCTGCTGCGCCGTACCCGCCGCCGGCACGGACGGCAATCAACCCCTAGTGCTCGCCCTCTAAATAGCTGATCCTAATTCCGCTCCAGTTGCATAAGCCCATGTCCGTTACCGGGGAACGGTGCAGCCTGATCCCGGAAGTAGAACACGCGACGTAATAATTCACCCAATGTGCGGCATTGGTGGTTCCGGGTGATCGTTTCATGGAGATCATGCCACATCCGCTCAATCTGGCGGCCTTTCTGGCGGGCTAGCAGGGGGCGCAACCACAGCGTCATCCCAGTTACAACGACGCCATCGACTTCATCCGCCAGCCACCGGCGGATTGTCGCATCCGGCTCATCTATCCACCGGCGGGCTTTCGGGTCGGCCGCATGACCACAGACAAGGGGCGGCTGGAACTGGGTTACCGTATGGGCTGGCAAGCGGCTCTGGATTATCTGGCGGCTGGCTCGGCCCAGCCTTGAGCCCTCTTGGCGGCGCCGCCCGGGGCCGCCACTATGAAAAATCATCGCGATACCGCTGCGGATCAACGACGAATTATCTCGCCCGCCACTCCCCATATTGATGGTCAGAGCCAGCATCCTGCTCGTTTTCGTAATATGGGGCGGGATAATTTTTTGCAATATTTAAAGCGAGATGGTCAGTATTTCTGGCATGAAAAACATCACTGTTACGTTGATCCAAATAATCCTCTGTTCAAATTTTTATGGAATAATTAATTCGGTGGGAAACTTTCCTGGTCGGTGTTTTTAAACACGCTTTAATATTCATTAAATCTCTTTTTATTCATATGCATAAGGTGAATTATCTTATGTTGAATAGATTGTTAGCGCTGGGTGGAATCACTTTACATTAATGGCGAATTGATAGCCTGACTTCATCTCGGCTATTGTCCCCTCTAGGGAAGGTGCGAACAAGTCCCTGATGTGAGATCATGAATCCCACTTGGCATCAGGTATGAGGTTCAGCATGAGTCACCAGCTCACCTTCGCGGATAGCGAGTTCAATGGTAAACGCCGCAAAACCCGCAAAGAGATATTCTTGGCTCGCATGGACGCTTTGCTCCCATGGTCAAGGATGCTGGAGGTCATCGAACCCGTCTATCCCAAGGTAGGTAACGGGCGTCGTCCCTACCCACTCGACACTATGCTCCGCATTCACTGCATGCAGCAGTGGTACAACCTCAGCGACGGCGCCATGGAAGACGCGCTCTACGAGATTGCCTCGATGCGTCTGTTTG